>JBIIMU010000104.1:0-7667 GCA_044337845.1 Pirellulales bacterium
GAAGGAAGCCGGCGTCGCCACGCCCGCCCCCGCGGGCAACTGACGCCCCGACCAGATGCCCATGTCGCAGGTCGGTCGCGCGGCGTCAGTCCGCCGCCGGCCGGCCTGCCGTGGGCACCGGCTCCGGAGCCACGATCGGCTCGGGGCCGGATTCCGGCGTCGGCTCCACCAGCGGCGGCATGCGGTCGGTCGGCATCGCACGGATCGTGATGCCGCCACCGATCGGGGTGCCGGGGCCGACCTGCACGGCCGAGTTCGGCCCCATCCTCATCGCGCGGCGGCGGGCCCGGATTCGGTCGCTCCGCAGCGGGATGCCCGGGTAGGCCTCGATCGGCACCTCCAGGCTCGGCAGGCCGATGCGGCTGCCATCGCCGAAGTAGGTGAACATTTCGATCGCGGCGGCCTGGCCCGCGGCGAGCGCGACGGCGAGCAGCGCGGACGCGGCGGGTTTCGGGCGGAGCATGCGGGGATCTCGTGGGGCCTGGGGGCGGCCGGAAACGGAGCCTCCGGAACTCATCGACGCCCGTCGTGCCGGTGGACGATTTCTTTCCCCCGGGGCGACCCGACCGTCACGACCCCACCCCGCGGTCCGCGGTAGGCTTCCGGCATGGTCGTCGCATCGCACGCTTGGCTCGTCTGTCTCGCCGCCGCCGCCGTGACCGCCGCGGCGGCCGCGGCCGGGGGCTTCCTCGCGCGGGGATCGACGGCGGTTCCGGCCGCGGTCTGGGCCGCGGTCGCGGCGGCGGCGTTCGGCCTCGAGGCCGCGTGGCGTGCCGGGGGCGGCCTGCGGGATCCGGCGACCGCCGACTGCTGCCGCCTCGCGGTGGCGGCGCTCGCGGTCTGCCCCATCCTGTCGGTGCTGGGGGGAAAGCGGCCGCAGCACGGCGTCTGGCAGTTCATCGTGGCCACGCTCGCGGGTGTCGTCGCGCTGCCGGCGGCGTCGGCGCTGCTCGTGCGACCGGGATCGGCGGCCGACGTGCATCCCCTGCAGCGCTGGCTGATGCTCGTGATCGTGCTGGTGGCGGGCATGAACTACGCGGCGACGCGGCATGCGGCCGCGGCGGGACTGGTGGTGGTGGGGCAGGCGATCCTCCTGCGTCGCTGGCTGCCATTCGGCGCCGCGGTGCCGCCGGCGCCGTGGCTCGATGCCGCGGCGGCCTGCGTGGTCGCCACCGGCGCGGTGGTGGCGGCGGTGCAGTCGTTCGCCTGGCCAGCCCGCCGCCGCGCCGCCGGGCTCCGCGAGCGGCGGGTCGCGGACGATCCGGCCGCCGTCCTGGGCGACTCCTTTCTCGCGCTCCGCGAGACGCTCGGGGCCGCCTGGTCGCTGCGGATCGTGGAGCGGTTCAATACCGTCGCCGCGGAGCGGGGCTGGCCGTGCCGGCTCGGGTTCGACGGGTTTCACGAGGGCGACGCGGAGACGGATCCGGCATGGCGACGCGATGCGGCCCGCACGGGCCGTGCCCTGCTGCGCCGGTTCGTGACCAGCGACTGGCTGCGCAGGCATGCGGCCGATGGCCGTTGAATCCACGGGTTCGTTGGTGGGGGTGCGCCGGGACGGTAGACTCCGAACCCTTGTCGGCGGAGGGCCGTATCAACGGCGTCTCCGAGCCCGCACCCACTACCCGCACCCATCAGGAGTTCCTGCCATGGCCGACGAAACCCAGTCCGCCCAGCCGATGCCCGTGCCCGTCGACGAGTCGCACATCGTCGCCACCTACGCGAACTTCTGCCGCGTGACGGGCACGCCCGAGGAGTTGATCGTCGACTTCGGCCTCAACAAGCAGGTGGCCGGCACGTCGCCGGAGACGATCCAGCTCACGCAGCGGATCATCGTCAACTTCTTCACCGCCAAGCGGCTCGCCTACGCCCTGTCGATGGCCGTGGCCCGCCACGAGCAGGCCTTCGGTCCGCTCGAGACCGACGTCCAGAAGCGGGTCGTCCACCAGCAGTCCCTCAAGGGCTGAGGCGCGGCGACGCGAGGCCCCGCTGCATGTCCAGCTACGACGAATCCGAGGAGATCGAGCGGGCCAAGCGGGAAATCCACGACTTTCTCCGCAGGCTCGAGCAGCTCGCGCACGGCGACACCGCCGTGGGCGAGTTCTTCGGGTTTCTGCAGCGGGAGATGCACCGGCTGATGGAGTCGGTGGCCGAGGTCGTGTGGCTCGTCGGCGAGAACGGCCAGGTCGAGCCGGTCTCCCATGCGGGCATCGAGGCCACGGGCGTGAGCGGCAGCCCCGAGGCCGTCGAGGGGCACAACCGGCTCGTCACCGGGATGTTCGCAAGCCCCACGGGGCTGATCGTGCCGCCGGGGGGCAGCGTGGCCGGGCCGGACGGCGTCGTCGCCGGCTCCAACCCGACGGGCCTCGTGGTGATCGCGGCGCCGATCGACTCGACGGCGGGCCGGGCCGGGCTGATCGAGATCTTCCATCAGCCCAACCAAGACGACGTGCAGCGGGGCTACCTGCGGTTCTCCGAGCAGGTGGCCAGCCTCGCCGCCGTCTATCTCGACCGCCGGCGCAACGCCCAGCAGCTCACCGACCAGCGGCGGCAGCTCGCCGAGGTCGATGCCCAGCAGGCCGCCCTGTCGCAGGTGGAGCGGTTCAGCCGCGCGGTGCACGAGTCGCTCGATCCCGTGGCCACGGCGTTCGTCATGGCCAACGAGGCCCGGCGGATCATCGGCTGCGACCGCGTGAGCGTGCTGGTCAAGCGAGGCCGCCGGCTGCGGCTCGAGGCGGTGAGCGGCCAGGAGTCGGTCGAGCGGCGGGCGAGCGCCGTGCAGGCGATCGAGGCCCTGGCACGGGTGGTCGCCAGGGCCGGCGATCCGCTCTGGCATCCCGACGCCGAGACCGAGGTGCTGCCCCAGATCGAGGAGGAACTCGAGGCCTACATCGACGAGTCGCACGCCACGGCGCTGGCGATCCTGCCGCTGGCGAAGCCCCGCCCGACCCCCGTGGTGAAGCCGGGGGGCGTGGACGCGGTGGCGGTGGCCAAGGCCGAGGCCGCGCCCGCCGAGAACCCCGAGCCGATCGGGGTGCTGGTGGCCGAATGGTTTTCGTCGGCGGCCGTGGACGGCGGTCGGCGGGCCCGCGTCGAGCTCGTGGCCGAGCATGGCCGCGTGGCGCTGGCCAACGCGCTGGCCCACACCGGCCTGCCGCTCTATCCCGTGCTCAACGCACTCGGCAAGTCGCGGGTGCTCACCACGGCCCGCAACCTGCCCAAGACGATCGCGGCGGCCCTGGCCGCGCTGGCGGCCCTGGCCGCCCTCGTGCTCGTGCCGGCGGAACTGCGGCTCGAGGGCAAGGGCACGCTCGAGCCGGTGCACCGTCGCGACGTCTTCGCGCAGATCGAAGGCGTGGTCGAGCGGGTCGAACCGGGTGTCGAGGGCGGTGCCGAGGTCAAGGCGGGCCAGCTGCTGGCCACCCTCCGCAACCGCGATCTGGAGGTGGCGATCGCCGATGTCGTGGGCCGGAAGGCCTCGAGCGAGGAGCAGCTCGTGGCGACCCGCCGGTCGCTGCTCGAGGACGACAAGATCTCCGCCGACGAGAAGCTCCGGATGGCCGGCCGCCGGGCGCAGCTCGAACGCGAGGTGGAGAGTCTCGCGGCCCAGCTCGCGCTCTACGCGGAGAAGCGGAAGGAGCTCGAGGTCCGGAGCCCCATCGACGGCGTGATCGTGACCTGGCAGGTTCGCGACCTGCTCCTCCTGCGGCCGGTGGACAAGGGGCAGGTGCTGATGAGCGTGGCCGACAAGACCGGCCCCTGGGAGCTCGAGATCAACATGCCCGACGACCGGCTCGGGCACGTCAATCGGGCCGCCGCCGAGGCGAAGGCCGCCGGCCGCGACCTCATGGTCGACTACATCCTCGCCACCGATCCGGGCACGCGGCATTCGGGCAGCGTGAAGGAGATCCACGAGCAGGCGGAGGTTCGCGGCGACGAGGGCAACACCGTGCTGGTACGGGTCACGATCGACCCGTCGCGGCACGAGAAGGAGGAGCTGGGGGCGGGGGCGAGCGTGACGGCGCGGATCGCCTGCGGCAAGCGGCCGCTGGGCTACGTCTGGTTTCACGACGTCCTCTCCTTCATCCAGACGCAGATCCTGTTCAGGCTGTGGTGACGGCGGCATCGACGAAGGGCAACCCATGACGACATCGATCAAGGCGGGCATCGCGTGCGGCATCGTGCTGGGGGCCTGGTCGGCGGTCGCGACGGCCGCGGGGCCCGTGCTCGAGCGCTGCCTGGTGTCGCTCGTCGACGAGGCGAAGCTGTCGGCCGGTGAGGCGGGGCTGCTGGTCGAGCTGCTGGTCAAGGCCGGGGATCGCGTGACCGCGGGGCAGGTGATCGCGCGGCTCGACGACGACCAGCCCCAGATGGCCAAGCTCCGGGCGAAGGCGGAGCACGATCAGGCGATCGCGAAGGCCCAGAGCGACGTCGACGTGCGGTATTCGCAGAAGGCGCAGGCCGTGGCGCAGAAGGCGTCCGAGAAGGCCGAGCAGTCGCACCGGTCGGTGCCCGGATCGGTGACCGACGTGGAGCGCGACCGGCTCAGGCTCGAGTGGGAGAAGAGCGGCCTGCAGATCGAGCAGGCGCAGCTCGAGCGGCAGCTCGCCGACCTCGCCGCGAAGGTGAAGGAGGCCGAGGTGGAGACCGCCGAGATCGAGATCCGGCGCCGGCAGGTGAAGTCGCCGCTCGACGGCGAGGTGGTGGACGTGCAGGGCAACGCCGGGGAGTGGATGCAGGTGGGGGCCCCGCTGGCCCACGTCGTCCGCACCGACAAGCTCCGCGTCGAGGGCTACGTCGACGCCGCGAACTGGGATCCCGAGCAGGTTCGCGGCCGTCCGGTGACGGTCGTGGTGCCGCTGGCGAACGGCCGCACGGAGACCTTCGAGGGCCGGATCTCGTTCGTGAGCCCCCTGGTGGAGAGCGGCGGCGATTACCGCGTGTTTGCCGAGGTCGCCAACCGCCGGTCCGAGGGGTCGGGCGAGTGGCTCCTGCGGGCCGGCCAGACCGCGACGATGACGATCCACTCCGACCGGCCCGCATCACCGTAGCGGCCGCCATGTCCACCGCCGACGCCTTCCGTTCGAGCACGACCCGCGGCGTCACCCTCCGCCGCCGCGGTGACCTCGTGGTCAATCGCCAGGTCTACCAGGGCCAGGCGTGGTGGGTGGTGAAGGACCCGATCTCGCTGCACTACTTCCGGTTCCGGCCGGAAGAATACGCGCTCCTCGAGATGCTCGACGGCCGCACGAGCCTCGATCAGCTCAAGGAGCAGTTCGAGGCGCGGTTTCCGCCGCGGCGGATCACCGTGGACGAGCTCTCGCGGTTCATCGCCACGCTGCACCGCTCCGGGCTCGTGATCGGCGACCGGCCCGGCCAGGGACCGCAGCTCTTCGAGCGGCGCCGGCAGCGGATCTGGCGGGAGTGGATGGCCTGGCTCTCGAACATCATGTCGATGCGGTTCCGGGGCATCGACCCCGATCGCATCCTGGAGCGGCTCGATCCCTGGTTCGGCTGGCTGTTCGCGCCGCCGGCGATCGCGGCGGCGCTCGTGTTCGTGGCGAGCGCCGTGCTGCTGGTGCTCGTGAACTTCGACACCTTCCGGGCCAAGCTGCCGGAGTTCCACCAGTTCTTCGCCGCCGGCAACTGGCTCTATCTCGCGGTCGCCCTCGGCGTCACCAAGATCCTCCACGAGTTCGGCCACGGGCTGTCCTGCAAGCACTACGGCGGCGAGTGCCACGAGATGGGCGTGATGCTGCTCGTGTTCACCCCCTGCCTCTACTGCGACGTGTCGGACAGCTGGATGCTGCCCAACAAGTGGAAGCGGGCGGCGATCGGGGCGGCGGGGATGTACGTGGAGGTGATCATCGCCTCGATCGCCACCTACCTGTGGTGGAACTCGCATCCCGGGGTGTTCAACAAGCTCTGCCTCGACGTGATGTTCGTGTCGAGCGTGTCGACGATCCTGTTCAACGCCAACCCGCTGCTCCGCTACGACGGCTACTACATCCTCTCCGACGTGCTGGAGATCCCGAACCTCCGCCAGAAGGCCAACACGATCCTCGGCCGGCTCGCCTCGCGGTGGTGCCTGGGCATCAAGCAGCAGGAGGACCCCTTTCTGCCGCAGCGGAACCTCGGCCTGTTCGCCCTCTACGCCGTGGCCTCGAGCGTGTACGGCTGGGTCGTGACGGCGTCGATCTTCCTGTTCGTGTGGAACGTCTTCAAACCCTACCGGCTGGAGGTGCTCGGCCAGCTGCTGGCGTTCGGTGCGGTCTGGGGCTTGGTGATCCGGCCGCTGCAGGGGATGATCAAGTTCTTCAAGGTGCCCGGGAGGCGCGACGAGGTGAAATCGGCCAACGTGGCGGTGACGGCGGCGGTGGCCGCGGCGGTGATCGGGGGCATCGCGCTGATCCCGCTGCCCCAGCGGGTGTGGTGCCCCGTCGAACTCCGGCCCCGGGGCGAGGAGACGGTCTACGTGAGCGTGCCCGGCACGCTGGCGGAACTCCGGGTCCGCCCCAACGCCGTCGTCCGCAAGGGCGACGAGCTCGCCCGGCTCGTGAACGTGGACCTCGACCTCGAGATCGCCGACCTCGAGGGCAAGGAGCGGCAGTACGAGAGCCGGCTCAAGAGCCTCGAGCGGGAGCGTTTTTCGGACCCCGCCGCGGGCCTCGAGATCGGCACCGTCGAGGAGTCGCTGGCGGGCGTCCGCGAGCAGCTGGCCCGGAAGCGGCAGGATCGCAGCGAGCTGGTGCTCGTGGCGCCCCGCGACGGCGTGGTGCTGCCGCCGCCGAGCGTCAAGCGGCAGGACGACAGGGCCGGGATGCTGCCCGCCTGGAGCGGCCACGTGCTCGACGAGAGCAACCTCGGGGCCATGCTGCAGGAGGGCACGGTGCTCTGCCTGGTGGGCGATCCGGACCGCTTCGAGGCGGTGATGGTGGTGGATCAGACGGAGGTGGAGTTCGTCACTGCCGGTCAGCCGGTCGATCTCAAGCTCGACTCGTTTGCGTGGCAGACGTTCCGGGGCACGGTGGATCAGCTCGCCGAGGGCCACATCGAGGCGGGCTCGGAGCGGCTCTCGGTGAAGGCCGGCGGCCAGGTGCCGACCGAGACCGATGCCTCGGGCCGCGAGATCCCGATCTCGACCAGCTACGAGGCCTTGATGACGCTCGACGATCCCGAGGCCGTGTTCACGCCGGGGATGCGGGGCACGGCGCGGATCCAGGTGGGCAGTCGCACGCTTGGCCAGTGGCTGCTGCGGCTGCTCTGGCAGACGTTCAACTTCCGGATGTGACCGCACCTCGGGAAGCCGCACGCTTGTGAGCGGGCTTCAGGAAGCCGCAATCGCGTAAGCGATGCGGACCCACCGCGCCCCAGGAAGCCGCACTCTTGTGAGCGATGCGGACATGCCCGCCGCGCGGCTCGGGGCCGCCCGTGCCCCGTCGCCGGCCGTTCGCGACCGGCATCCTGCCGTTCGCTCACTCGGATGCCGCCGGCGCTTCGCCATCCTGGCTGCGCTTGGCGTCATACGCCGGCTCCCGGGGCACGGGCGGCCCCTCGCTGAGTTCGTGCCTCAGGGAGAGCCGCCATCGTGGGAGCGGCGTGGACAGTCGTACCGCTGACGCGGTTACGCTTCCAGGCACCGCCAGGAAGCCGCCATCGCGAGATGTCGC
>JBIIMU010000105.1:0-7664 GCA_044337845.1 Pirellulales bacterium
CCCGTGGCCAGATCGAGGCAGGCGAGTTCGCCGCTCTTGAAATAGACCCACACCCGCTCCCCGTCGGTCACCGGCGACGAGTTCGCGCCCGTCGCCTTCTTGTGCTTGCCGTCGCGGGCCTTGCCGAGCGTCCTCCGCCAGACCTCCGTGCCGCCGCGGTCGAGGCCGATCACGGCATCCTGGCCGTCGATCGTGCAGGTGACCACGACGCGATCACCCCACACGGCCGGCGTGCTCGCGCCGAGCCCCGGCAACGAAACCTTCCAGAGCACGTGCTTGTCGGGGCTCCACTCGGCGACGTAGCCGGTGCCGCCCGCGGTGCCGTCGAGGGCCGGTCCGCGCCAGTTGGGCCAGTTGTCGCCCCACGCTGCCTGGCCGCACGGGAGCGCGACGACGAGGGCCATCATGACCGTTGCACGCATGATCCGAATCGCTCCTGAAGGCGTCACGACGAGAGCCTCGAGTCTACCTGCCGGCCGCTGCCGGCGGCCGCTTCGGCGGGAGCCCCTCGGGGCCGTACGGATCGACCGGCCGGGGGTTCGGCGTCGGCATCCGGGCGCCGACGGCCACCCGCCACGCGTCGAGACGCCGCCGCAGCTCCGCCGCCCGCTCGGGCCGCTCGGCCGCGACATCGCGACGCTCTCCTTCGTCGGCGGCGAGGTCGTAGAGTTCCGCCCGGCCGTCCTCGTCGTGGAGGACGATCTTCTCCCGCATCCCGGCCGGTGAGTCGCCCGCGAGCAGGGCGGCACCGGGCCGGCTGCCCTGATTGGCATAGTGGGGATAGTGCCAGACCAGATCCCGGGCGGGCAGGGTGCCCGAGCCGGCGAGCAGCGGCCGCAGGCTCGCGCCGTCGAGCGGCTCGCCGGGCGGCGGCACCGCCCCGCCGGCGTCGAGGAGCGTGGCGGCGACGTCGAGCGTGGTCACCGGCACGTCGGAGGTCGAGCCCGGCCGGACGACCCCCGGCCAGCGGACGAGGAGCGGCACGCGGATGCCCCCTTCGTAGAGATAGCCCTTGCCGGCCCGCAGCGGCAGGTTCGAGGTGGGCGCCCCTTCCGCCGTCGACAGGCCGCCGTTGTCGCTGGTGAACACGACGATCGTCCGGTCGGCGACGCCCTGCTCCTCGAGCGCCGCGAGCACCGTCGAGACGGCCTCGTCCATCTCCTCGATCATGGCCGCGTACACCGGGTGATCCTGGACGGCCCGCGCGGTGCGATCCCCTTCGGGAACCTCCCGCGGCCCGACGGCCTCGACTTCCCGGGCCCGCCTGCGTTCCTCGGCCACGAGCTCCACGGTCGACCGCAGCGGCACGTGCACCGAGTGCAGCGGGACGTAGCAGAAGAAGGGCCGCTCGCGACTGGCGGCGATGAACTCGACCGCCTGGCGGGCGATCGCCCGGGCGTGGTGCGGGTCGTCGTCCGGGCCCCGGCCGGGCGCGACGGTGGTCGAGCCGCTGACGTCGAACCCGTGCGCGGGCACGTCGGCCGGCGGGCCGAGGTGCCACTTGCCGAAGATGCCGGTCGCGTAGCCCTGCCCCCTGAGCCGCTCCGCCACGGTGGTCTCCGCCGTCGGCAGCGCGCGGAGGTAGTCGGCCTGAAGCAGCCGGCCGCGCCGCTCGCCGCCGATGAAGTTCGTGATTCCCACCCGGGCGGGAAACCGTCCTGTCATCAGCGCCGCCCGCGTGGGCGAGCAGACGGGCGCCGCCGCGTAGCCGCGGAGGAACGTCATCCCCGCGGCGGCGAGCCCGTCGATCGCCGGCGTGCGGTAGAAGCTGCTGCCGGTGCAGCCGAGGTCGCGGGCTCCCAGATCGTCGGCCAGGAACACGAGCAGATTCGGCGGCCGGGCGGCCGCCGCCGGGGCGGGGTCGGCGGCCCGGCGTGCCTCCGGATCCCACCAGCGATCGAGCTGCCGCCGCAGCCGCGCCACGACCTCCGGATGCTCCGCTGCCACGTTCGACCGCTCCTCCGGGTCGGCGACGATGTCGTAGAGCTCGACCGTGCCCCGCTCGTGATTGGCCCGCGAGACCTCGTCGACGTGCCGCCCCTGCCAGGCCGGAAACGCCTGCTCGGGGCGGTGTCGCGCCGGCACGATCAGCTTCCAGCGGTCCGTCACCGTCCAGCGCCACAGCAGGCTCTCGGCCGGGTCGTCGAGGTCGACCAGGGTGTGCGTGTAGCACTCGCCGAACAGCTGCCCACGGGCGGCGGTGGCCTCGTCGTCGAGCAGGTTCACGCCGGGGAGCCGGTCCGGCGGCGTCACGCCGCAGGCGGCGAGCACCGTGGGCAGGATGTCGATCGACGACGCGAGCGCCGCACTCGACCGCGGGCCGATCGTCCCCGGCTGGCGGAGCATGATCGGCGTCCGCAGCCCGCCGTCGTAGGGGGAGAGCTTCGAACGCGCCGCGAATCGCGGGGAGCCGGGATCCTGGATCCAGCCGTTGTCGGTCACGTACACCACGAGCGTGTCGCGGGAGAGATCCTCGCGGTCGAGGTGATCGAGCAGGTCGCCCACGGTGCGGTCGAACCGCTCGACGTTGCCCCAGTACCGCGCGACGTGGACGCTGTCGGTCTTCGAGGAATAGTGATCGACGAGTTCCTGCGGCGGGTCGTGCGGATCGTGCGGCAGCATCGGCGCGTACCAGACGAAGAAGGGCTTTCCGTCCGCGCGGCAGCGGCCGATGAAGTCGTAGACGGGCTGCATGGTGCCACGGCCGATGGCGAGCCCCTCGTCGCCGTGCCGCATGCCCTTGGTCATCCCCTCGTCGAATCCGCCGCGGGCGAAGTCGCCCTGCCACCACTTCCCCGTCTGCAGGCTGCGGTAGCCTGCCGCGGCGAGCAGTCGCGGCAGGGTCGGCCATTCGTCGAGATGGCGGTTCATCGCCTCGCGGCCCGCGAGAAACGCCCCGCGGCCCTGCGGGCTTTGCCGCGGCTTGCCGGGGGAATCGGGGGGATCGTTGCCCACGATGCGGTGCTCGTGTGGATAGCGGCCGGTGATGATCGAGGCGAGGCTCGGGCAGCAGAGGCTGCTCGTCACGTAGCCGCGGGGGAAGACGAGGCTCTCGCGGGCGAGGCGGTCGAGGTTCGGCGTCCGCAGGTGCTCGTGCCCCATGAAGCCGTAGTCGCGCCAGTGCTGGTCGTCGGAGATGACGAGCACGACGTTGGGACGCCGCGAGGCCGGCGGCTCGGCGGCCGCGACCAGGCCGCTCGCGGCGGCCGCCACCGCGGCCATGACGATGCGCACGATCATCCTCGACCTCCCCCCGAAAGCCCGGGCCCTCGACCGGCTTGCCGGCGGGCGGCCGCGTGGCGACATTCCTTCCATGGCCCCAGTATGCAGCCGACGCGCTTGGCCTGCATCACCCCGCCCCGCAGCCCCGGAGCCGCCGGCATGACCCCGCTTCGCCACCTGGTGGCCGCCCTGCTCGGGCTCTGCCCCGCGGTCGCCGCCGCGGACGGTCGGCCCAACGTGATCGTGGTGCTCGTCGACGACATGGGGTGGCAGGATCTCTCCTGCCAGGGGAGCGACTTCTTCGCGACGCCCCACGTCGATCGGCTCGCCGCCTCCGGGATGCGGTTTCCGCAGGGCTACTCCGCCTGCACCGTCTGCTCGCCGACCCGGGCGGCGCTGCTCACGGGACAGTACCCGGCCCGGCTGCACCTCACCGACTGGATCGCCGGCCACGAGCGGCCGCACGCACGGCTGCGGATCCCAGCCTGGACCAAGCAGCTGCCGCTCGAGCCGGTCACGGTGGCCGAGCGGCTGCGGGCGCAGGGCTACGCGACGGCCAGCATCGGCAAGTGGCACCTCGGCGGCCCGGGGTTCGCTCCCGAGCGGCAGGGCTTCGACGCGAACTGCGGCGGGACCGACAAGGGACAGCCGCCGAGCTACTTCTCTCCCTACGGGATCGCCACGCTCCCCGACGGCCCGGCGGGTGAATACCTCACCGACCGCGAGGCGGCCGAGGCCGTCGCCTTCATCGAGGCCCATCGCGACCGGCCGTTCTTTCTCTATCTGCCGCATCACGGCGTGCACACGCCGATCCAGGCGAAGCCGGCGGTGGCGGCAAGGTATGCCGCGAAGCGGCCGGGCATCCCCCGGAAGCTCGCCGCCTACGCCGCGATGGTGGAGAGCGTGGACGACGCGCTGGGAACGATGCTCGGCACGCTCGACCGGCTCGGCATCCGCGACCGCACCGCGATCATCTTCACGAGCGACAACGGCGGGCAGGCATCGATCACCGACATGGGGCCGCTCCGCGCGGGCAAGGGTTCGGCCTACGAGGCGGGCGTGCGGGTGCCGTTCATCGTGTCGTGGCCTGGCGTGACGAGGCCCGGCACCACGAGCGACGTGCCGGTGATCACCCCCGACATCCCGGCCACGATCCTCGATCTCACCGGCGCCGGCCCGGAACCGGGCCAGCCGCTCGACGGCGCGAGCCTCGCGGGCCTCCTCCGCGGCGGCAGCCTCGCTCGCGACGCGATCTTCTGGCACTATCCGCACTACCACCCGGGCGGTGCCACGCCCTACTCGGCGATCCGGTCGGGCCCATGGCGGCTCGTGCACTTCTACGAGAACGACCGCGACGAGCTCTACGACCTCGCCGCCGACCCCGGCGAGACGACCGACCTGGCAGCGACGCGTACCGACAAGGCGCGGGAACTCCGGCAGGCACTCGACGCCTGGCTCACGAGCGTGGGCGCGCAGCGGCCGACACCGAATCCCGCCTTCGATCCCGACCGCGACCGCTGAGTCAGGCAGGCAAGCGCTCGAACTCTGCGAGGGGCTGCCCGTGCCCGGGAGCCGGCGTCGCTGGTCGAGCGCAGCCACGACCAATCCGCCTGCGGCGGATCGGTGCCCGGCGAAGCGAGAGCAGCGTCGAGTGAGCCGAGGGCACGATGCCCGAGGCGAACGCCCGGCGACGGGCACGGGCAGCCCCGAGCCATCCCACGGGCCCACAGCCTTGCGGTCCGGGGCGGCGCCGTGTCGAATACGCCCGCCTTTCACCCCCGCCCCGGAGACCCACCTCATGGCCAAGAAGTCCGTCGCCGCCCTCGATCCCGCCGGCAAGACCGTCCTCGTCCGCGTCGACTTCAACGTGCCGCAGGACGACACCGGGGCGATCACCGACGACCGGCGGATCCGCATGGCCCTGCCCACCATCCGGTCGATCATCGACCGTGGCGGCAAGGCCGTCCTGATGTCGCACCTCGGCCGTCCCGCCGGGAAGGGATTCGAGGCGGAGTTCTCGCTCGCGCCGGTGGCCAAGCGGCTCAGCGAGCTGCTCGGAAAGCCGGTGACGCTCGCCTCCGACACCGGCGGCCCCGACGCCCACGCCAAGGCGCGGGCCCTCCCGGCCGGCGGCGTGCTCGTGCTCGAGAACGTGCGGTTCAACAAGGGGGAGAAGAAGGGGGACGACCCGGCCTACGTGGCCGGCCTCGCGAGCCTCGCCGACGCCTACGTCAACGACGCCTTCGGCACCTGCCATCGCACCGAAGCGAGCATGCACGCGGCGCCCGTGGCGATGAAGGCGGCGGGCAAGCCGGCGCTGGTCGGCTTCCTCGTCGAGAAGGAGATCCAGTACCTCGCCGACGCGATCGCCCGGCCGAAGCGGCCGTTCGTGGCGATCCTCGGCGGCAAGAAGGTGTCGGACAAGATCGCGGTGATCACGAACCTGCTCTCGATCTGCGACCACGTCCTGATCGGCGGGGCGATGGCCTACACGTTCGCGCTCGCCCAGGGGGGCAGCACGGGGAAGTCGCTCGTCGAGCGCGACAAGGTCGAACTCGCCAAGCAACTGCTGGCCACGGCCGGCGGAAAGCTCGTCCTCCCGGTCGACACGCACTGTGCCGACGACTTCTCCTCGGCCGCGAACAAGCGGGTGGTGAAGGCGGGCGCGATCCCCGACGGCTTCGAGGGACTCGACATCGGCCCGGAGACGGCGAAGCAGTACGCCGCGATCATCCGCTCGGCCGGCACGGTCGTGTGGAACGGGCCGATGGGCGTGTTCGAGCTGCCGCCCTTCGACGCCGGCACGAAGGCCGTGGCCGACGCGGTGGCCGAGGCCACGTCCAAGGGGGCCGTGACGATCATCGGCGGCGGCGACTCGGCCGCGGCCGTCGAGCAGCTCGGCTATGCCGACCGGGTGAGCCACGTGTCGACCGGCGGCGGCGCGTCGCTGGAGATGCTCGAGGGCAAGGCCTTCGAGACGGTGGCCGTGCTCGACGAGGTCTGAGCGAGCCGGGTCAGCGACCTGCGGTCTCGGCCGGAGCGGGCCCCCGGCGTGCGGCCAGCCGCGCGCCGGCCTCCGCCGCGTAGGCGCGGTCGCGGCGGCGCAGGTCCGCGGACCGCACCTCGAGGAGCCCCGTACCGGTGTCGATCACGCAGCGGCCGTCGGCCCGCACCTCGACCAGCACGCCGACCGTCGCGTGGCGGCCGGTGGCATCGACCCAGAGGCGGGGCCGCTCGCCGGATCGGCGTTCGGCCGCGTCGAGCGGATTCGTGGGGGGCGAAGCGGGCTCGGGCGACTCCGTGGCACCGCTCGGAACGGCCTCGTCGGCCGGGGCCGGGTCGAGTTCGTCGCTCCTGTCGGCCTCCTCGAAGAGATTGGGTTCCGACGGCGATTCGGCGACGGCCGGCTCCGCGATCGCGGGCTCCACGGCCACCGCTTCGGCGGGCGGCGCCAGTTCCGGTTCGGCCACGGGCTTCATCGCCGGCTCGGCGACTGCCGAGGCGGGCTGAACGTCGTCCCGCGACGCGTCCACGGCGGGCTGCAGATCCGGCACCACCACCGAGGCGGCGGCCGGTTGGGCGGCGGCATCCAGCGACTCGGTGGCCGGGGGCGCCACCACCTCCTCGATCGGGAGCGTGGGCTCGACGACGTCTGTGGTGACGGCATCCCCGTGCACCTCCGCCGACTCACCGACGAACGCGTGCTCCTCGTGCACGATGCCTTCGTCGATCACCACGCCTTCGTCGATCACCACGCCTTCGTCGATCACGTCCGCCGCGGGAACCGCTTCCCACGAGCCACACGCCTCGACCGCGACCGCGACGGCGGCGTGATGGGGCATGGCGACCGGGCAATCGCCCCACCCCGGGGCCGGCGATGGGCAGGGTGACGAGGCCATCACGGCGGTGCGGCATCCGCGCCTCAGGAACCAACAGGCACGGGCGGCGTCCATCGACAGGGCCAGGACGAGAACACCGACGAGACACGCGTGGAGACAGCGGCGCACAGGCTCACCTCGGCACGGGGAAGGGAACGACCTTCCCATGCTAATCCCCGTCCGCGGGCGGACAAAACGCCGCCCGGCACCGGCACAGGCCCGGCCGCGCCAGCCGGAAAAAAGCCGGGGCCGGGATGGCCTCACGCCATCCCGGCCCCGCTGGATCGAACCCGCCGGCCGCCTGCGAACGGGGTAGAGCGATGCGAGACTGACGCGGACCGCGGCTGCGGGCGAAACCGCCCGGGCCTCAGGGGATCCGGGTCAACGCAAGGGGGTTGGCACCTCCGACGGAACGCGGCTGCGGGTCGAATGACGTGCCAGGTTCTTCGGCCGGCCGGCGGACCCCCGTGCAGGGATTCGCCGGCGGCCGCCGAATCGTCACGACCGGTTCGACCCGCTCAGCTGCAGCCCATGCTTCAGCTGCAGCCCATGCTGTTGCCGCAG
>JBIIMU010000106.1:0-7601 GCA_044337845.1 Pirellulales bacterium
GACTTCTTCGGGGCCCTCGCCGCGCCGGGGCCGATCAGGCTGATCGCCGAGTTCAAGCGGCAGAGCCCGTCGGCCGGGGAGATCCGGCCCGGGGCCACCGTCGAGGACGTGGTCCGCGGGTACGCCCACGCCGGGGCCAGCTGCCTGTCGATCCTCACCGACGCGATCGGCTTCGGTGGCAGCCTCGTCGATCTCGAGACCGCGCGGATCGCCGTCCCGCTGCCGGTGCTCCGCAAGGAGTTCGTGATCGACCGCTACCAGGTGCTCGAGGCCAGGGCCCACGGGGCCGACGCGGTGCTCCTGATCGCGGAATGCCTCGACGACTGCCTGCTGCGGAGCCTGTACCGCGAGATTCTCGACCTCGGCATGACGCCGCTGGTGGAACTCCACGACGAGGAGAACCTTCCCCGCGTGCTCGATCTCGGGGCCACGCTGGTGGGCATCAACAATCGCAACCTCAAGACGATGACCACCGACCTCGGCACCGTGCTGCGGCTTCGCGAGCGGGTGCCCGACGACGTGCTGCTCGTGGCCGAGAGCGGCATCAAGACCCGGGCCGACGTCGAGCGGCTCGAGGCGGCGGGGATCGCCGCGATGCTCGTGGGCGAGTCGCTGCTCAAGGAGCCCGATCCGGGCCGGGCGGCGGCGGCGCTCCTGGGTTGCTGAGAAACCGGTAGCCCGCGCCGCGAACCGAGAGAAAGTGGACGGGCCGCGACGGGTCCTCCTCGAACGTCTTGCGGAGGTTGAGCATGAAGGTGTCGACCGTCCGCGTGGCCGGCGGGCGGTTCATGCCCCAGACCTTCGTGAGCAGTTCCTCGCGGGTCACGACCTTCCCCTCGTGCTGCACGAGATACTTCAGGAGCTTCATCTCCAGGCTCGTGAGCTTCACCGGCTCCCCGCGGCAGCTGGCCTCCCAGGTGTCGAAGTTGACCTCCGCCGACCCGAACCGCACGGTGGCGGTCGGCGCCGGCTCCGCCGCCTCCGTCGCCTCCGCCGGCCGCTCGTCGCGGCCGCGGCGGGAGAGCAGGCTGCGGATCACCGACAGCAGCTCCTCGAGATCGAACGGCTTCTGGAGGTAGACGTCGGCCCCCGAGTCGAAGCCCCGGATCCGATCCTCGACGAGCGTCCGGGCGGTGAGCATGACCACGGGCAGCGCGGCGCCGCGGCCGCGGAGAGTCTCGCAGACCGCGTAGCCGCTCATGCCGGGCAGCATCAGGTCGAGCACCAGCAGATCGATCGGCGGCGTGGGCTGCGCCAGCATCTCGAGGGCCGAGGGGCCGTCCCCGGCGACGCTCACCTCGTAGCCTTCCGCCTCGAGGTTGAATTTGATGCCGAAGGCGAGGTGCTGCTCGTCCTCGACGACGAGGATGTGCGGCATGGGGTGGCGATCCGAGGACGCGAGCCTGGAGCTCGTAGTGTATCGTCGCCGCGCCGCGGCCCCGCGCCGCGATTGACGAACCGATGCACACCGCCCGAAGATGCGGCGACCAGCAGGAGGTTTTCGTGGCCGAGATCGCCATTCAGCCGGTCGAGACGAGGAGCCAGCAGAAGCGGTTCATCCGCCTGCCCTGGCGGATCTACGCGGACGATCCCTGCTGGATGCCCCCGCTGATCATGTCGCAGGAGGAGCTGCTCGGCTTTCGCAGGCACCCGTTCTACGAGCGGTCGAAGAGCCGGTCGTTCCTCGCCACCCGGGGCGGCCGTGACGTGGGGCGGATCACCGCGATCATCAACGCCGGACACATCGACCGCTACCACGAGCAGCGGGGCTTCTTCGGCTTCTTCGAGTGCGACGACGACCTCGCCGCCTCGCGGGCGCTCTTCCAGGCGGCCGGCGACTGGCTGCACGCCCAGGGCATGACGTGCATCCGCGGCCCGGCCAACCCCACGCTCAACTACGAGTGCGGGCTGCTCATCGACGGCTTCGACACGCCCCCGTTCTTCATGATGACGCATGCCCGGCCCTGGTATGCCGGGCTCGTCGAGGATGCCGGCTTCCGCAAGATCGAAGACATGTTCGCCTTCTGGGGGCAGGCGTCGATGCTCGACGGCATCGATCCCAAGCTGGCCACCATGATCCAGGGCGTGAAGGAGCGGTTCGGCGTCACCCTGCGGCCGCTCGACAAGAGCCGGTTCGCGGAGGAGGTGCGGATGTTCCTCCACATCTACAACGAGAGCCTCGGGGGCACCTGGGGCTTCGTGCCGCTCACGCCCGGCGAGGTCGATCACATGGCGGCCAGCCTCAAGTATCTCATCGAGCCCGAACTCGCGATCGTGGCCGAGGTGGGGGGCAAGCCGGTGGGCGCGGTCTTCTGCCTGCTCGACTACAACCCGCGGATCAAGGCGATCGACGGCCGGCTGTTCCCATTCGGCTTCATGAAGCTCCTCTGGAACAAGCAGGCGATCAAGCGGGTGCGGGCGATCAGCACCAACGTGATCCCCGAGTACCAGGCCTGGGGCGTCGGTCTGGTGCTGATGAGCGGCCTCTACGAGCGGTTCATCAAGTGGGGCCTGCAGGAGATCGAGTTCTCCTGGGTGCTCGAGAGCAACTACCTCTCGCGGCGGACGCTCGAGCGGGGCGGCGCGATCGTGACGAAGAAGTACCGGATGTACCAGGACGACCCGCCGACGGCGTGACGGCGTGCGTCGAAGGCGCCCCTGGAAGCCGCCCTCTTGTGAGCGATGCGGACAGCGTATTCAGGAAGCCGCAATCGCGTAAGCGATGCGGACCTGCCTAGTTGGTGGGCTCGGGGCTGCCCGTGCCCGTCGCCGGACGTTCGCGTCAGGCATCCTGCCTGACGCTCTCTGCATGTCCGCTGCGCTTCGCCATCCTGGCTTCGCTTGCTTCCATAGCCCGGCTCTCGGGCACGGGCAGCCCCTCGCTGAGTTCGCGGCCGTGGGGGGCGGCAGGACTCAACGCCGCCAGCGGCGCGGGCTCGTGCGGACCACGCCGCCGGAGCCGCCGACGCTGCCCACGCCGACGGCGTTTCCTCGTGAAATCGTGCGGGAGGGCGTGTTGTAGTAGGGCCAGACCCGCTTGCCCTGCCGCTGGGCCCGCTCCCACTGCATCGAGCCGTAGTTGATGCCCGAGAGGTTGAAGCTCGAGTAGGGATTGCGGGGGCTGCGGGCCTCCGCGAGCCGGGGCATCGCGACGAAGGCGACGAGGGCGACGACGAGGGCGAGCGATCGGGGACGGCGCATGGCGAACACTCCGGGGAAGCGAGATCGCCCCTTCTACGCATCGGCCGCGGCGGCGGTTCGCACGGGGACGAGCCCCGGAAGGTCCGCGACGAGGTCGGCGACCGGCCGGTCGGCGGCCACGAACAGATACTCCGTGTTGCGCAGGTGGCTGACCGTGCCGACCTTCTCGCCGCGGGGGTTGTGGATGCCGATCTGGGCCCCTACGTAGCGACGGTAGTCGCTGGCGATCGTCGCCACGTGTGCCCGCCCGCCGAAGAGTCCGCCGAGCATGCCCTCCAGATCCTGGCGGCCGAGCCAGCCCTCGTTGCTGAACGAGACCACGATCACCGGCGCGCGAACGGCCTCCAGGAGGTCGCGGAGCGCGGCGGCGAACCGCGGCCGCGAGTTGAACACACTCCGCCGCTCCCGGCAGTCGATCCGCTTGCAGGCCACGCCATAGACCTCGGGCTTGTCCCAGCGGACGAGCGATTCCCAGACGTGGTAGTTGCCGAGGTATGAATGCTGGTTGTACGGCGGGTCGACGTAGGCGACGTCGGCGGGCGTGCCGCGGGCGGCGTCGAGGGCGTCGCTGCCGAGGGCGGAGCACCGGCCCGCCGCCGGGCGGGGCAGCAGCTCGGGCAGGCGGAGCTCGAGGTCGTTGAAGGCCCGCGGGGCCCAATCCTTGAGGTAGGCCATCTGCACGCCCGTGGTCGAATCGACGCGATCGGCCGCCTCCATCAGCGACACCAGCAGCACCGCCTCGAGGCCGGGCGGCAGGCCCTTGGCCGCGATCGCCTCGCGGATGGCGTCGATCCGCGCGCCGTTCTTCGGCTGGACGAATCGCGACCGCTCGCAGAAGGTGTCGGTGAAGTATCCGGGCCGGCCGGGCAGGCGGTTGAACTCGTCGATCAAGCGGGTGGCGTCGTGCTCCACGGCGTCGCGGTCGGTCTCGACGTAGCAGCGGGCCAGAGCCAGCGCGTAGGCCGTGTGGTCGTTGGCGACGACCCGGAAGCCGCGGCGCTTGAGCGCGTGCCCCACCCGCGACGTGCCGCTGAACAGGTCGAGCACCGTCGGCCCCGGAGCCACCCGGCCGATCGTGTCGCCGATCAGCCCGAGGAGCCGCCGCTTGGAGCCGAGATACTTGATCATCGATCGGTCTGGCCCGGCCGCTTGGGGCGGTAGCCGACGCTCTTGCGGCGCCGACCCTGCTTCCGCAGGCCGCCGGGTCGTCCCGCCGCGCCCGCGGCAGGGCCGCCTCGAATGTGATCGCCCGACGTCTGCTCCGTGAAGGCCCGCGTCGCCTCCGACCGCTTGTGGTCGAGGGCCTCCTTCGGCGGCCGTGCCGGGATCAGGCAGTCGCACCCGGATCCGATCAGGTCGTGGCGGCCGGCCTGCTCGAGGGCGCGGCGAACCTCGAAGTAGTTCGCCGGCTTGAAGAACTGCAGCAGCGCCCGCTGCATCCGCCGGTCGCGGAGCCCCTTGGTCACCGTCACCGGCTTCTTCGTCATCGGGTCGAGGCCGGTGTGGTACATGCAGGCGGCGATGTCGAAGGGGCTCGGGATGAAGTCCTGCACCTGGTCGGGCTTGTAGCTGTTGCGCTTGAGGAACACCGCCAGGTCGATCATCTGCTCGACGCCGCTGCCCGGATGGCTGGCGATGAAGTAGGGGACGGTGTACTGCTTCTTGCCCACCCGGCGGCTCGCGGCCTGGAAGGCCTTGTCGAACTCGACGTAGTCGTCGGCCGACGGCTTCTTCATCAGGTCGAGCACCTCGGGATCGGTGTGCTCGGGCGCCACCTTGAGGTGGCCGCCGACGTGATGGGCCGCGAGCTCCTCGAGATACTCGGGATCGCGGCGGGCGAGGTCCATCCGCACACCGCTGGCCACGAGCACCCGCTTCACGCCCTCGACCGTGCGGGCTTCGCGCATCAGGTTCTTCAGCGGCCCGTGGTCCGTGCCCAGCAGCTTGCAGACCGTGGGATGCACGCACGACAGCCGGCGGCACTTGGCCTCCACCTCGGGCCGCGTGCACCGCATCTGATACATGTTGGCCGTGGGACCGCCGATGTCGGACACCGTGCCCTTGAAGCCGGGCTGCGAGGCGAGCAGCTTGATCTCGGTGATCACCGACTCGGGCGAGCGGCTCTGGATGATCCGCCCCTCGTGGGCCGTGATCGAGCAGAACGTGCAGCCGCCGAAGCAGCCGCGCATGATCTGCACGCTCGTCTCCACCACCTCGAAGGCCGGGATCCGGGCGGCGCCATACGAAGGATGCGGCCGCCGGGTGAAGGGCAGGCCGTAGACCTGGTCCATCTCGTCCTGCTCCAGCGGCAGCGCGGGCGGATTGACCACCACCACCTCGCGGCCGTGTCGCTGCACGAGGCGGCGGGCGTTGTGCGGGTTCGTCTCGAGGTGCGAGATCCTCGTCATCTCACAGAAGGCGAGCGGATCGGCCGCCACGGCCTCGTAGGGGGGCAGGTCGAGCGTGTCGGCGCCGGCCGGCGGAGGCTCGCTGGCGCCGAGGCGGTAGGCCACGCCGCGGAGGCCGCGGAGCTCCTTCGCGGTCTGCCCGGCGTCGAGGCCGCGGGCGATCTCCAAGACCGTCCGCTCGCCCATGCCGAAGACGACGAGGTCGGCCTTCGAGTCCATGAGGATCGAGCGGCGGACCGTGTCGCTCCAGTAGTCGTAGTGGGCGATCCGGCGAAGGCTCGCCTCCACGCCGCCGGCCACCACCGGCACGCCGGGAAACGCCTCCCGCGATCGCTGGCAGTAGGCCAGCGTCGCCCGGTCGGGACGCCGGCCGATCTCACCGTTCGGCGAGTAGGCGTCGTCGTTCCGCACCTTCCGGTTGGCGGTGTAGTGGTTGATCATCGAGTCCATGTTGCCGGCCGAGATGCCGAAGAAGAGCCGCGGCCGGCCGAACTGCCGCCAGGGCTCGCAGGTGGCCCAGTCGGGCTGCGCGAGCACCGCCACGCGGAATCCCGCCGCCTCGAGCAGCCGGGCGATCAAGCCGTTGGCGAAGCTCGGATGATCGACGTAGGCGTCGCCGCTGACGAGCACCACGTCGACCGCATCCCAGCCGCGGGCCTCCATCTCGCCGCGCGTGGTCGGCAACGGCGGGCAGGGACGCGGCGGTGATGTGAGCGGAAGCGTCATGGGCGGCTGGTGACTTCATCACCATCCTACCCCCGCGGCGGGCGGCGTCTGGCGGTTGCTATATTCGTCACGACCGGAGGATTCATGACCCGACCCGCCAGCACACCATTGCGGACCCGCCGCCTCGCGGCGGTGGTCGTCCTGGTCGGCATCGGGAACGCGGCCGCCGCCGACTTCGACGGCTGGATCGCGGAGCTGGCCGCACCGCAGTATGCCCGCCGCGAGGCCGCCGCCCGCAGCCTGGTGGCCACGGGAACCGCGGTCCTGCCGGCTCTCGAACGGGCGATTCGTGCCGGCGACCTCGAGGTCGCCTCGCGGGGCATCGAGGTCGTGGCCGCGATCCTCTCGGCCGACGAGGGGGGCGCCGCCGAGGCGTGTCTCCGCACGCTGGCCGCCGCTGGCTCCGGTCCCGAGGCGACGCTGGCGGCCGACGCGCTCACGTTCCACATGCTGGCGGTCACCGACGCGGCCCGCGGCCGGCTCGAGTCGCTCGGCGCCCAGGTGCGCGAGCGGTCGCCGGTGGATGGCGGCGGCCTCGACGTCGACCTCGATGCCGGATGGCGCGGCGGTCCGGACGAGTTTCGGGATCTTGCCAGGCTGCGGGGCGTCGTCGGGGTGAGCGTGCGCGGCGTGCCGGTCGATGCCGGCATGATCGACGTGCTCGGCGGCCTCTCGGGCGTGCAGCGGATCGATCTCTATGGCACCGGCGCCGGTCCCGCCGAGGCGCGCACGCTTGCCGGCCGACTGCCCGAGGCCCGCATCGACGTGCGGCGGGGCGGGCGGCTTGGCGTCACCTCCACGGCGGTCGTCGGCCCCTGCGAGATTCGCACCGTGGAGCCGGGATCGGCGGCCGACCAGGCGGGCCTGCGGAGCGGTGATGTCGTGCAGTCGATCGCGGGCAGCCTGGTGGCCAGCTTCGACGAGCTCACGGCACGGCTCGAGGCGCACGCCCCGGGCGAGGCGGTGCAGATCGTCGTCGCCCGACGCGGTGGCCGGCCCGACGACGAGCCCGAGCGGATCGAGTGCACGGTGCGGCTCGACGCCTGGTGAGGGGTCGGTGGTCGCGAAGGAGAGGCAGCGGCATGGCGACGAACGAGCGGAGCGGAGAGGTGGTGGACGTGCGGTGGCACGCCCACGCCGTGAGCCGCGGGGATCGCGAGCGAGCGGCGGGGCACAAGGGCTGCGTGCTCTGGTTCACGGGGCTCTCGGGCTGCGGCAAGAGCACGCTGGCCAATGCGGTCGACCGGCTCCTGCACGACCGCGGCT
>JBIIMU010000107.1:0-7588 GCA_044337845.1 Pirellulales bacterium
CGGGTCGGGACTGAGCAGCTGATTGCTCGGAGTGTTGTTGCTCCGGGTCGCGAAGCTCCAGTACTTGTTGGCTGCGGTGATCGAAGGGTCGAAGTAGGCGGCCTTGTACCATTCGTTCTCGGTGGGCAGCACGTAGGTCGCCGTCGGCGAGCGGGTGATTGTCAGATACCGGTCGTTGGTCGTCGCGCCGTCCAGAGTGTAGGAACCGCGTTCGGTGGTGCCCGGTCCCTGGACACCGGCTGGTTGTCCATTGTGGAGCCAGTTGCAGAACCGGGCTGCGTCGCCCCAGCTGATGAAATTGATCGGCCGGTCCTCGTAGTCGGCCGCCACCGAGTACGAGTAGCTGCCTGACAGGCCACTTCTTTGAATCCGGGGGCCCGTCGGCCTCGTCGCCATGTCGCCGGCGTTGGAGTCGTAGAGGCCGTAGGGATCCGAGCGTGCCACGGCATTCAGGAACGTGGTGAATTGACCTGCTGTGATCTCGTAGGCGCCGATCGAGAAGCCGTATGGCACCGCCCCCAGACTGGTTCGCGAGTCGGCCGCATTGCCTGGATGACCCACCGGAACGAGCGGAACGGTGACGGTGCTAGCCCGTCCGGGCGTCGCGGTGACGAACCCCTGCAGCGAGAGCATCGCCAACACCAGCCACTGGTGTGTCACCAGGCAGATCTTGCCGATCCCAGAGCGATTCACCATTTCATCGTGCCTTGTCCCGGAAAAACGCCCTCATCTCGTCCGGGGCCGAGATGTCGCAGGTCTTCGGGCCCGTGCCTGGGTCGGGCCCCACGACGGAATAGTCGTACAACTCCGCCGCTCCCGCCTCGTAATGGGCCGGCAGCCGCTCGAACCACCGCGTGAGCACCTTGCCGCCAAGCAGGAGCGATGGAAGACATTGCCTGGGCACAAGGATTCGCTCATCGCACCACCATGCCGTCGTTGCCGAAGACCATGGCCCGGGGTGCTGTGGCCGTGTGCTGCGGCCATTCCGGCAAACCTTCCGCTGCCGGTCGCCCGTCGCGGAGGAATGCCACGAGATAACTCATGAGCCCCGCGCTGATCTCACGCCCCTCCCGCGAGTCCTCGACCGCAGATTCCTCGTCTTCGCCACCACGGGTGCCGGTCCGTCGGGCCCTGACGGACCTCGCTGCAGTTGCGTCGTCCCGGAATCCGTACTGCGCGGCGACCGAGCCTCCGATCGTCCCAAATGCATACGCCACCGACTCGCCGTGCTGCGCAACGGCACGACTGGCGCGGCTCGTCGGCGGCACGAACGAGAACTGAAACATCCATACCGGCTGCCCGACGCGAGCCATGTCGTCGGCAAGGCCGCGCTGGAATCCGAACGCGCCTCCGGTGGCCAACTCGTCGCCCTGACGGCCTCCCGATTCGCCGTTGGCCGCCCCGATGAGCACGGGAATCCGCGCCTGGGTGCCGGCGGCGAAGGTCTCCTCGGGCACGGCGGTCACGAGCCGGCCGTCTATCACCGGTTTCACCGGCAGGCCCAGTTGGCGAACGGTGCCGATGCCCGCGGCGACGTCGTCTCCGCGCGGCCGACGCAAATCGGCGGCGGTGACGTTCCCGCCGAGCCGGAGACGATCGGCAAGCCGCGCGCCCGCAGCCTCGGCCTCGGCGAGGGACAGGATGTTGCGCATGCCGCCGCTGCTGTGGATCACCGCCTTGTGGAACAGGCCGCGCGATCCCGGGATTCCCATGAGGAACAGACAGCTTGTGCCTCCCGCCGACGAGCCGGAGATCGCCACGTTCGCGGAGTCGCCGCCGAAGGCCGCGATGTTGTCGCGCACCCAGTGCAGCGCCGCGATCATGTCAAGCAGGCAGTAGTTGGCAAGCGGCTCGTCGGCCGTGGCGGCTGCCGTGAGCGCCGGGTGGGCGAACAGGCCGAGCGGCCCCAGGCGATAATTGATCGTCACCACGACGACGCCGCGTCGGGCAAGCTCCGTGCCGTCGTACCGCGGTTGCCCGCCAGATCCCTGGAGAAACGCCCCACCGTGGATCCAGACCAGCACAGGCAACTTCTCGTCGGCCGTGGCCTCGGCCGGGGTCCAGACGTTGAGAAACAGGCAGTCTTCGCTCTGCTCGTTCCGGGGCGTAAACGTCTCCGCCTGAAGTGCCGGCGGGCCGAACGAGACCGCCTCCCGCACTCCCTCCCACCGCATCGGCGGGTCGGGTGCCTTCCAGCGCCGCGGCCCAACTGGCGGCGCGGCATAGGGGATTCCCCGGAACACCCGGACGCCGTCCCGCTGCTCGCCCACGAGCTGGCCGCTGGTGATCCGCACCGGCCTCGAGCGGGCGACCGGCGACGCATGCGGGCGCGCCGGCTGCGCACCGTTTCTTGGGACGGCGGGCTCGCGGCCGGTGGAGGCCTCGTCAGCGGCCGCCTTCCGGGCGAAGTGCCGAGCAAAAAAGTCGATCATCCGCCGCCGCGCCTCCTCCTCTTCGCGGTACTCCGTGGGGGTCTTCTCGCCGCGAAGTGCGCGGGCCGCGCTGACGGTTCGCGCCCAGTAGAAGCCGTGCGGGCTCTTCTCGGCCGTGTAGATCTCGACGTCCTTGCCCGCGGCCTGCATCTTCTTGACCATCGGTTCGACGAGCGCGTGCGGCACCTGGTCGTCGCCGCGGCTGGTGAGAAAGAGTGTCGGAACCTCGATCCTGTCGGCCTGGGCCTCGATCGACTGCCGGGCAAGAAACTCGCGTGCCTGTTCCTCCGACAAGCCGCGGCCACGCTGAAGGTTCGCGAAGAGTTTTCGCCCGCTTCCGACGATCGCCTTCCGCGGTTCGGCAGGCACCTCCGACAGCGGCGGCCGATCCGGTTCGCCGGTCATGTACACGATCGGATCCGTCATCCACGGCGACCCTGCGGCCACGCAGAGGAACTCGCGGCCCATCTTCTCTGCGGCCACAAGCGCCAGGTGGCCTCCGTGGCTGCCGCCGACCACACCGACGCGGTCCGGGTCCACCTTCGGCAGCGTTTTCGCGAAGCGGATGCCGGCGATCACGTCGTCGTGCTCCATGCCGAAAAGGGCTCCGTTGCCCGCGCGGTAGCTGATCGCGAGGATCGCCCACGGCTGCTCATTGAACGCCGTGACGGTGGGAGACACGCCTCCGGGGGCCGCCATCGATCGGATGTAGCCCAGGTCGCGGTTGCCCTGGCCGCCGTGGATCGTGACGAGCACCGGAAACGGCCCCTCGCCCTCCGGCATCGAGAGCACGCAAGGAATCTTCCGGCCGTCGCTCGAGGCGTATTCCATCTCGGTCACCAGACGGCTGCCGACGGTCTCGGTCTCTCCCGACGGCGTCATCGCGCCTGGCCGTGACTGCCTCTCGCGGAGCTTCTCCCGCACGGCGCGGCGCTCCGCGTCGTCGATCTTCCCGTCGCCGTTCGCGTCGAACCGGCGGAGCAACGCCCCGCCGTTGCCGCCAGCACCCGGCCGCGGCGGATCGTCACCACACGCGGCTTCGACAAACAGGCACCCAAGCAGGATTCCGAACGTGTGCAACGATTTCACGAGCAAGCCTCCTGTGGTTCGGTCCGCCTCATGATTCCGCTGCCACCCGCCGCAGGAGCCGCAGAAACTCGGCGAGCAACTCCCGCCGCGCACCCAAGGCCGACCGTCGGTCGCAAACCTCGGCGTCCGGATCGACGTGGCTATGCCACTCATACTCTGCTTCCTTCCCCGATGCGGTCTCCTCGAGCGTGAACCGCACGATCGCCACCTGCCGGTCGCGGTGCCGCCGCTCGAGCACGACGCTCCTCACCAGCATCGATTCCCGGTCGATCTCGAGTTCGACGGAGCCAAACCTCGACGGGCCGGTGCCGGCCCGCGGTCGCGCGACAATCATGTCGGTGCTCGCGGTGAGGCCGGTCCGCTCGAGGTCGAATTCCGCAAGCAGGGAGGCGAGCAGCGTCTCGAGGTCGAGCGTCCGCAGGTCACAGAGCTCGCGGAGCGTGTCGGGAATCTCATCGGCCTCGAACACGGCGACCGCCCGCCGCGACACGGAGAACCAGACCGCCCCGCGGGCGTCACGACCCCAGACAAGATGCCGGTCCGCGACCTCCATCGACTGCACGAAGCGTGCGTCGCGGGCCCAGAGCGTCGATTCCCACGGCACGAGCGACCGGCCCGCGCCGGTACGCAGGGCTGAACGCGAAGGCTCGATGCGGACCGCGTAGCGACGGTCCAGCAGCGTGCTGCATGCGTCGAGGGCCTTTTGCACCACCGCCACCGGGCTGGCGGTCGCCTGCGGCAGCGACGCGAGGCCGACGACGATCGTGCAGACCAAAGCTGCTGCCGCGACCCAGACAACGTGTCGCCCGAGGCTCCAGCGCCGGCGAGGCTCGACGCAACCGCCCACCACGACTGCGCGGCCCGCTGCATCACGGAGCAGACCGTGCAACACAGCGCGGTGTGCGAGGAAGGCGACCGACTCTCGGTCGTTCTCCAGTACCACCTGAAGCGCGGCCTCGTCGGCCTCAGGCAAGTCGCCGTCCAGCCACCGGTCGATCTGAAAACGGGTATCGTCAGTCGTCATGACGCGGCCTCCACGGCCAGCCGGCGTTCAATGCATGCGGCCAACGCCTCGCGGATGCGGAAGAGCGCGACCCGGACCGACCCCGGGGTCGAGCGAACCGCGGCGGCGATCTGGTCGATCCTGAGGCCGTCGTGGTAGCGGTGCTGGATGAGCACCCGCGACCGCTGCGGTAACCCAGCGAGGCAGTGCTCGAGCGCCTCCCGCCGCGGCGACACGTCAGCCTGCCGCTGCACGAGCGTCTCGGCGACCCGGTCCAGGAGGCCGTCGGCGAGCACGAGCCGCTGGCGGTCTTGGGAGCGGTAGAAGTCCACAATCCGCGATTTTGCCAGCCAAAGCGCCCAGGCCACGAACGGCCGCCGCTCGTCATACTCCTCGAACCGCCGGGCGACGGTGAGCGCCACCTGCTGGAGCACATCTTCGCGGTCGGCGACGCTCCGCACGGCGGCCGCGACGTAGGCCCGGACCGAGGGCTCGGCCGCCAGCCAGCTGCGGGCCAGTTTCTCGCGGATCTCCAGTTCACGTTCCGAACTCATACCCGTATGCCGCCCGAGGGGAGCAGAAATTAGCCGGCCGATCCATCGCAAATAAGGTGCGGGCCCCAAGATCTGGCGAAGCCGGCAGATGGCCCGGGGCGACGCATGGCCATGGGTGCGGCCGCGGTCTGGTTGCTCACTTCTTCTCGAACGTGCACGTGCTGCTGGAGTCCTCGATCAGCCGTTCCGACTGGAGATAGTCGCGGGCCGGCTGCGAATTCTTGAGCCAAGCGTCCCAGAAGAGCGTGCTGGTAAGCTTGACGATATCGGTGACGTCCGAACTCCTCGCCCCCAGCCCGCCCCCGAACGAGAGATGGTTGGCCCCGTCGATCACGACGAGGTACTTGCCCCCTGGCGGGCTGAACGCATAGGGCTCCTTCTTCCAGGCCACGCCCTGGCCGCCGACGCCGCGGTCGCGGGTTCCCGTGATCGTCATCATCGGGATCGTGAGGACGGCCCAGCTGCGTTCGGTGAGCCCCTGCTGGCCGGTGCCCTGGCCGGAGATGGGCAGGATGCACCGCACCCGCTCGTCACGAAAACTCCTCCCGCGCTCGCCACCGAGATCGACCGTGACGCCGCCGATGAGCATCGCGGTGTAGGCCCCGAATGAATGACCGCCGACCCCGATCCGCTCCGCGTCGATCCGGCCCGCGAGGGCGGGCGTCGCCCTCGCGATCTCGGCGAGCGAGTCCATCAGCAGCACAATGTCGGCGACGCGGTCGGCAATCCGGGCCGGGTCATTGAGCCCCTTGACCAACCCGCCCATCCCAAGCCTCCCGTCCGGGCCGCCTCCTGCCGCACGGTCGAACGGCCGCCGCTCCATCCCGTCTGCATGGGTCGGCTGGATGACGATGTAACCGTGGCTGGCCCAATGACGGCTGATTGCCGCGAACGCGTCCTTGTTGCCGCCATATCCGTGAGAGAAGACGATCACCGGGTTCGGGCCGTCGGCATCCGGGAACGAGACCTTGTAGGGAAGGTTCTTGCCGCGGGCCTCGTCATGGAGCGTAAGATCGTCGGCGACGCCGATCGCCAGCGGCCCGGCGGGCATTTCGGCTGCTGCGGCCAGACGAATGCCAACGACCGCGATCAGCAGCGAGCAAACGAGCGTGATCATGGGGGGCCTCAGGGGAATCGAGGTGAGCGTCGAGTGCGTTCCTGTCGATCCCGTCGCTCGCGCTTCAGGCTTTCTTGGCCTGGGTCATGGGATGAGTCCGCACACCTGTTCATATCGAATATGCCGCTCGAAGCCTGGAAAAATAAGCGAGGTGGGCCACAAGCCAGCACGCCATGGGCTTTCGGGCACGATTCCTGTCGCCTCCGCGGCTCGGTTATTCCGATGGCCACCGCACCTGGCGCGCGAGAATCCGATCGAGGACGCCGGACTCTTGGTGGCCACACCGGACTGCAGTCCTCGCACGTGAGTGTCTTGCCCCCATGATCGAACAGTTCATTGCCAGGCAAATGCTGCAGTTCGGCTACCGCATCCGGTCGCTCGCTACCAACCAGCGGCAGTTCCATGTCGCCGTGACGGAGATAGAAAACCTCGTGGCCGTGACGCCCGAGCCGATCCTGCGGGGCCGCCGCCCGGTCGCACGGCTGCCGGGTGTCACGCCCGTGATGTGGGGCTGGTCGGCGTTCATGACGATCGATCACTGCAATGGGGTGCACGAGGCCATGCTCGACCTGATTTCTGCACTGGAGGCCGGACACTCGCTCGAGATCGGCGACATTGGCCGGTTCGACCACCCCGGCGACTGCGGTCCCGAGGTCATGCCCCGGTTCCGCGACCTGGCCGCGCGGGTGGCGGGCCTGCCGCGATCGCATCCGTTCACGGGCCGCGGCACGTTCCTTCACCCGTTCTTCGGCCGCCTCGACAGCCGCGGGGCCTACGCCCTTCTGGTTTTCCACCTCCGCCTGCACGTTCCCCATGTCCGCCGCAGCATCGAGGCCAACCGCCGCTCGTCATGACCATCCATCCTCTCCGGCTGCGATATTCCAACGCCTATCTCGTGGTCGGCGCCCGGCCGATCCTCGTCGATACGGGGTCGCGAGGCGATACCGCCAGGATCGTGGCCGGCTGCGCCGCGGTGGGCGTCACCATCCGCGACCTCGCGCTCATCGTGCATACCCACGTGCATTCCGACCATTTCGGCAACACGGCGGAGCTGGCGACTGAGGCGGGCTGCCCCGTGGCCTACCATCCGGGCGACCAGCCGCTCGCCGCGCAGGGAAACAATGGTGCCCTCCGCGGCGTGGGGCTTCGGGGGCGGATCCTTGCGCGGCTGCTGCATCACCTGCCGTTTCACACCCGGGCAGGGGATGTCGATGCCGAGGACGGCATGCGGCTCGACGAGTTCGGCGTCGCGGCCTCCGTGCTGCATACGCCGGGACACACGCCGGGCTCGATCTCGGTGATCCTCGACTCCGGAGACGCGATCATCGGCGACGTGATCATGGGCGGCTATGCCGGCGGTGCGATCCGGCCGACGAAGCCCAACTTCCACTAC
>JBIIMU010000108.1:0-7517 GCA_044337845.1 Pirellulales bacterium
GGTGGCACTGCCGCCCGGGCTCGTCGAGAAGGAAGTCGAGCGTCAGCCGCCGGGCCGTGCCCGGCATCAGGTCGATGGTGCCCTTCTGCTCGATCGGGCTCTTCGAAGCTTCATGGTGGAAGCCCGGATCGAAGTAGTCGATCACGCGGAGCTTCTGCAGCGGCCTGCCGGACCGGTTGACGATCTCGACCTCGAAGGTCGCCCGCTCTCCGACGCGGCCCATGAGTGGGCCGGTGATCGAGACGAGCACCGGATCCTCGGCCCGAGCCCCCGCGCAGAGCGTGATGGCCAGCGTCGTCAGCACGGCAGCGCGAAGCGAACTCCCCGACATCGGCACGTCTCCCGAGATGAGCCGGGATTCTCCGGCAGCCAGAGGGTACCACGGGGCGGCGGCGAGCGCGAACGGCGAAAACGGCCCCACCCGGGGGGCCCGCCTCAGGCCTCGGCCCGGTGGCGGACGATGTCGCCCTCCACCATGTAGACCACGTCCTCGGCGATGTTGGTGGCCATGTCGGCGATCCGCTCGATGTGCTTGGCCACCGAGTTGATCCGCAGCAGGTTCTCGACGTTCTCGGGGTGGTCCTTGATCCCCTGGAGCACGCGCCGCTGGATCCGCTGGCGGGCCTCGTCGACGATGTCGTCCTCCTCGCGGACCTGCCGGGCGAGCGTGGGGTCCCGCTTCACCACCGCGTCGAGGCACTGCCGCACCATCTCCTGGGCCTGCGTCGCCATCGTGCGGATCTCCGGCGGCAGGTCGTAGGGATCGCCCCCTTCGAGCTGCGTGACCCGCTTGGCGATGTTGCGGGCCAGGTCGCCCATCCGCTCGAGGTCGTTGTTGATCTTGAGCACCGCCACCACGAACCGCAGGTCGGCCGCGACGGGCTGGTAGAGCGCCAGGATCTTGAGGCACTCCTCCTCCACCTCGACCTCCATCGCGTCGATCGCGGCATCGTTGGCGATCACCCGCTGGGCGAGCGCGGTGTCGCGGTTGATCAGCGCGGTGATCGACTTCGAGATCGCCTCCTCCACGAGCGTGCCGAGGCGGAGGATCCGCTCCTTGAGGGTCTCGATCTGCCGTTCGATGTGCTTGGTCATGGTGCGTGGGCGGGGCCGCGGCTCAGCCGAAGCGGCCCGTGACGTAGGCCTCCGTCTCGCGGAGGATGGGCTTGGTGAAGATGTCGGGGGTGGCGCCGTACTCGATCAGCCGGCCGAGGTACATGAAGGCCGTGTAGTCGCTCGAGCGGCTGGCCTGCTGCATGTTGTGGGTGACCATGAGCACGGAGTATTGCCCGCGCAGCTCCTGGATGAGGTCCTCGATCTTGCCGGTGGCGATCGGGTCGAGGGCGGAGCAGGGCTCGTCGAGCAGGAGCACCTCGGGCTCGGCGGCGATCGCCCGGGCGATGCAGAGCCGCTGCTGCTGCCCGCCCGACATGCCCAGGGCGCTCTCCGGAAGCCGATCCTTGACCTCATCCCAGAGGGCCGCGCCCCGCAGGCTTCGCTCGCAGACCTCGTCGAGCACGGCTCGACGGGTCTCGCCGTCGATCCGCAGCGAGTAGACGACGTTCTCGTAGATGCTCATCGGGAAGGGGTTGGGCTTCTGAAAGACCATGCCCATCCGCTTCCGCAGTTCGATCACGTCCATCCGGGGGTCGTAGATCGAGTCGCCGTTGAGCCGCATGTCGCCGGTGATCCGCACGCTCTGCACGAGGTCGTTGAGCCGGTTCACGCTCCGCAGGAGCGTCGACTTGCCGCAGCCGCTCGGGCCGATGAGCGCCGTCACCTTGTTGAGCGGGATCGGCATCGTGATCCGGTGCAGCGCCTGCTTGGCGCCATACCAGAGGTTGAAGCGATCGACCTCGAGCACCGGCGGCTCGGCGCGCACGCTGTCGTGCACCTCGGCCTCCACCTCGCGGCCCGCCGCGACCGCGGCGAGGCGGTCCTGCGGCGGCTCGGCCGCCCGCGGCGCCCCGGCTTCCCGAGGCGGTTCGTCGACGGCGTGCATGGGGGGCTCGGCTCCGGTGGCGCCCCGGCGGGGCGGAACGGCAGAATCGTACACCACGATCCTCAGAACTGCTGCGCGACGAACCGCCGCCGCAGCCGGGACCGCAGCCAGATCGCCGCCACGTTCAGCAGGGCGATGATCGCCACCAGCAGGAAGGTGATCGTGAACACCATCGGCCGGGCCGCCTGGCTGTTGGGGCTCTGGAAGCCCACGTCGTAGATCAGGTAGGCGAGGTGCATGAACTCCCGCTCCGGATGGATGAACGGAAACGTGCCGTCCACGGGCAGTTCGAGGGCCAGCTTCTTCACGCCCACGAGCATCAGCGGCGCCACCTCGCCGGCCCCGCGGGCCATCGCCAGGATCAGGCCCGTCATGATCCCGGGCAGGGCCCGGGGGAGCACGATCCGGCGGATCGTCTGCCACTTGCCGGCCCCGCAGGCATAGGAGCCCTCCCGCATCGAGTTGGGCACGGACGAGAGCGCCTCCTCGGTGGCCACGATCACGACCGGCAGCGTGAGCAGCGCGAGCGTGAGCGACGCCCAGAGCAGCCCGCCGGTGCCGAACGTCGGCTGGCCGTCGGCCACGAGGCTGGCCTTGAAGAACACGTCGTCGATGCCGGCGCCGAGCACGTAGCAGAAGAAGCCGAGGCCGAAGGCGCCGTAGACGATGCTCGGCACGCCCGCGAGATTGTTGATCGCCACGCGGACGGCCGTCGTGATCGGGCCACGGCCCGCATACTCGCGGAGGTAGAGCGCGGCGAGCACGCCGAAGGGGGCGACGAACAGCGCCATGATGAGCGTCATGGTCACCGTGCCCCAGATCGCGGGAAACACACCGCCGGCGCTGTTGGCCTCGCGGGGATCGTCGGCGAGGAACTCGCCCCAGCGGGAGAGGTAGATGCCGAGGTTGCCCGCCAGACCGAGCCGGTTGGGCTGCCAGGCCCGGACGATCCCGTCGAGCGGCACGGCCGCCACGCCGCCCGACGCGGTGGCGAACTCCACCACCCAGCCGGCGTTGGCGTCGCGCAGCCGGGCCGTCTCCTCGTCGAGCGTCTTCTCCTGCCGGGCGACGTCCTCCGCGAGCCCCGTCTCGCGGGCCTCCGCCGCAGCCGCCTCGGGGCTCTTGGGTCCGTGATCGATCCCGGCCTGCACGACGGCGAGCCGCGCGGCCCGCAGCCGCCGCTGCAGCCCGCCGCGGTCGTGCTTGTCGATGAGCTGGGCCTCGAGGGCCCGCGACCGGGCGGCGGGGTGGTCCCGCTCGAAGGCCTTCCACACGGCCTCCGGCCCCTCGGCCACCACCTCCGTTCCGTGGAGCAGCCGTGTCGGGGTGCCGTGCAGGCGCCCCGCCTCAGCCCGCTCGACGACCGTCGCCCACGCCGGCCGGCTCGTGGTCGCGATCGCCGCGTCGTCGATCCATTCGTAGTGGCTGCCCGTCGCGTCGAAGTCGCCCGTGCGGACGAGCCGCCGGGCGGGGTGCCCCGTGGTGTCCGCTCCCGCCGCCACGGCCCGCTCGCGGCTGGTGACCTCGCCGAGCAGGCGGCGGCCGTCCGTGAGGGCAAACTCCTCGAGCGGCACCGGCCAGAAGGTGGCCACGCCCCGGGCGGCGATGAAGGCCAGCAGGCCGACGATCATCGTGATGGCGACGGCGAGCGACGCCGCGGTCAGCCAGACCCAGGGCTCGCCGTGGGCGGTGAGCATGGCGTGGCCCGAGCGGATCCGGCGGGGAGTGCGGTCAGAGCTCATACGCCCGCCTCCGGAACCGCTGCCGCACCACCTCGGCCACCGAGTTGACCACGAACGTGATCGCGAAGAGCGTGAGCGCGGCGAGAAACAGCACGCGGTAGTGGGCCGTGCCCCGCGCGGCCTCGGGGAGCTCGGTGGCGATCGCGGCCGACAGCGTCTGGAAGCCGTTGAACAGGTTCCAGCTGACAAGCGGTGTGTTGCCCGCCGCCATGAGCACGATCATGGTCTCGCCGACGGCGCGGCCGAGGCCGATCATCACCGCCGAGAACAGTCCGCTGGCGGCCGAGGGCACGATCACGCGGACGGCCGTCTGCCAGGGCGTGGCCCCGGCGCCGAGCGAGGCGCTCTTGAGGTGATCGGGCACGCTCGAGAGGGCGTCGTCGGCGAGCGTGAAGATCAGCGGGATGATCGCGAAGCTCATGCCGATCGCCACGACGAGCGCGTTGCGCTGCACGTAGGTGCCGAAGATGCCGCCCCGGGTGTCGAGGCGGAGCGAATCGAGGAGCACCGCCACGGCCGCCGCGATGGCCAGCGTGGCGACGACGCCGACCGCGAACGACACGAGCGCCGCCACCGCCGACCGCCGCTGCGACCAGCCCGCCGTGGCCCGCCGCAGCCAGGGGTTCACCACGCGGCTCACCACCGCCAGTGCGGCGAGGGCCGCCAGCGGCAGGCTCGCCACGACCCAGCCACCGAATCCGCTGCCGCCCCGGCCGTCGAGCCAGGCGGTCACGTCGCCGCCGAAGAGCAGCCGCTCGACGGCCGGCGCGATCGCCCGCGAGAGCCACACGCCCGCCGGCAGCGCGCCGCCGGCCACGGCCAGCAGCCGCCAGCCCGGATGCCGCGTCCGCCAGCCGGAGGGAATCAGCTGCCAGAGGTGGGCGGCGAGCAGGAGCGTGGCCGGCACCACGAAGAACCCGGTGATCAGCGGCATCAGGCCGCGCTCGATCAGGGGCGAGAACACGAGCCCCGCCATGAAGCCGAGCACCACGCTCGGCAGGCTCGCCATCATCTCGATCGTGGGCTTGATCCGCGCCTTCCAGCGGGGATGCATGAACTGGCTGGCGTAGATCGCGGCGAGGATCGCCACCGGCGTGGCGAAGAGCATGGCATAGAGGGTGGCCTTGATGGTGCCGAAGATCAGGGGCACGAGGCCGAACTTCGATTCGAAGGCCTCGTGGCCGGTCGTCTCCCAGGCGTGCGAGGCCGCGGCGTAGTTCTCGTACCACACCGGCATCAGCAGCGTGGCGGGCGAGACCTCGTGGTAGCCCGGGTCGATCGACCAGGCGGCGAGACTGCCGCGGCCGGCGGCCACCAGCCGGTTCTCCGCCGAGGCGATGCAGAGGTGGTCGGGCACGAGCGCGGGAGCCGCGTCGGCCGACGCCCTCGGCGCGGGCACCTCGAGCACCTCGCGGCCGGTCGTCGACTGCAGCATCCGCACGGCCCCCGTGGCGTCGGCCACCGCGAACAGCCGCGAGCGGGGGGACGCGGCGAGCGACACGATCGCCGCCGCCGAGCCGGCGGACGGCTCGAACGTGCGGGCCACCGCCATCCGCAGGCCGTCGTCGGGCAGGGCGGCCGACGCGCCCGTGGCGTCGCCGCGGGTGGCGAACAGGATCCGCACCCGCCCCGCCGAGTCGCCCACGGCGAGCGCGACGCCGCCGAACAGCCGCTCGACGGCGGTGATCGGGTTGGCGGCGCCGACCGTGAACCGCTCCATCTCGACCGGCGCGTCGAGCGCGCGGATCAGGTAGCGGCGGGCGGCGCCGTCGGCCGCGATCAGGAACAGCTGGTCGCCGAGCGTCGAGACGCGGATGAACCGCGCCTTGAAGCCGTCGGCCGGCTCGATCGAGGTGCCCCGCGGCGTGGTCGTCAGCTTGCCCGTCATCATGTTCCGCTTGGCGGTGACCGTTTCGATGCGGACGCGGCCCGCGTCGTCGAGAGCGGCCACGAGGGGCCCGCCGGCGAGTTGCACCACGTCGACATCGACGACCGGGCCGGCGAGCGGCTCCGCCGGCGGGCCGTCGAGTTCGGACCGCAGCGAGACCCGCGAGTAGCGGTCGCCCGGGAGCTTGACGACGACGGCGCCGTCGACCGTCACCGCCTCACCGACCTGCGCCGGCCGCGTGCCGCGGTCGAGTTCCTCGACGGGCTGATAGGCGGCCTCGAGGCCGAGACGAGCGGTCTTGAACGTGCCGTCGGCGAAACCGACCGCGGCGAGCATGCCGCCGGCCGGCACCCGCACGGCCGTGGCGCCGGCGAGCCCCGTCTCGGCGGCCGGCCGGTCGAGTAGCGTGGCACCATCGGCGAGATTCACGACGGCGATCCGACCCTGGTTGTCCGCCGCGCCGTCGAGCAGCCAGGCGACCGAACCCGACTCATCCGTGCCCAGCGCCGCAGCCCGGCCGTCGGGCAGCGGCGCGACCCGGTCGAGGGCGGCGGTGGCCGACGAGAAGAGCGGCGCCGCGACGGCCAGCAGGAACACGCCCACCGCGAGCACCGCCACGATCGTGCCGATGCCGCCGAGCGTGATCACGATCCGCGCGATCGTGTCGGAGGCCTTCACCCACGGGTGGGTCGTGCGCCGCCGCGAGCGACCGGTGAAGGATCGAGGAGCCTGCATGCGGGACGACCGTGTGGGAGAGGCGGCCGGGGGACATCGCGCCGGCGGCAGGGCTCACTCGATCCCGGAGTCCTTGGCAGCCTGCCCCACCACCGCCGCCGGCAGGGGAAGGTAACCGTCCTTCTTCACGTCGCCCTGGCCCGATGCACTCAGCACGTAGCGAAGGAACTCGCGGCGGAGTGGATCGAGCGGGGACGATGGCTTGCGGTTGACGCTGAGGTAGAGGAAGCGGGCGAGCGGGTAGTCGCCGGAGTAGGCGTTGGCGGCGACCGGCTCCACGGCCGCGGCGTCGGGCTGGGCGGCGAGCGGCAGGGCGCGGACGTCGGCCGTCTTGTAGCCGATGCCGCTGTAGCCGATCGCATACTTGTCGCTGGCGATCGCCTGCACGACCGCCGAACTCCCGGGCTGCTCCTTGACCGTGGGCTTGAAGTCGCCCTTGAAGAGGGCGAACTCCTTGAAATAGCCGTAGGTACCGCTCGACGCGTTGCGACCGTAGAGGCTGATCGGCTTGTCCTTCCACTCGCCCTCGAGTCCGAGGTCGCCCCAGGTGCGGATGTCGGCCTTGCCGCCGCCGGTGCGGTTCTTGGAGAAGATCGCATCGACCTGCTGGAGCGAGAGCGACTTCAGCGGATTGTCGCGGTGCACGAACACGGCGAGCATGTCGATCGCCACGGGCACCACGGTCGGTGGGTAGCCGTGCTTGGCCTTGAAGGCGTCGATCTCGGAGGGCTTCCAGTCGCGGCTCATCGGGGCGAACGAGCAGGTGCCCTCGGCGAGCGCCGGCGGCGCCGACGCGGAGCCCTTGCCCTCGATCCCTTCGCGGACGCTCGGATAGACCTTCTTGAAGCCCTCGGCCCAGAGGGCGACGAGGTTGTTCATCGTGTCGGAGCCGACGCACTTGAGCGACCCGGCCACCTCGCCCGCCGCCTTCTGATAGGGCTTCAGGGCGGGATCGACGTCTTGGGAGCAGGCCGACGTCGCGATCACAGCCCAGCCCGCGACGACGAGCGGCAGCATGAGCGAGCGAGCCGCGGACCGGAGGCCACGGCCTTCGTGGACGAGCATGCAACCGACTCCCGAGGGACGGGGGGGAAGGCAGGTCGGTCAGCGTCCTGCCGGCGGCGAAGCCTTTTTGAGGCTCCTTTCTCTA
>JBIIMU010000133.1:0-6923 GCA_044337845.1 Pirellulales bacterium
GCAGCGCGTGCCCGACACCGAGACGAAGGGGCGGATCCACACCTCGGCGGCCACGGTGGCGGTGCTGCCCGAGCCGGAGGACGTGGAGGTGGCGCTCGCGGCCGACGACTACCGCAAGGACCTGTTCTGCGCGAGCGGCCCGGGCGGCCAGCACGTCAACAAGACGGCCTCGGCGGTGCGGCTCACGCATCTGGCCACCGGCATCGTGGTGCAGTGCCAGGACGAGAAGAGCCAGCACAAGAACCTCGCCAAGGCGCTCCGCGTGCTGAAGACCCGGCTCTACGAGCACGAGCGGCGGATCGAGCACGAGAAGCGGGCCACGGAACGGCGGGAGCAGGTGGGGTCCGGCGATCGGAGCCAGCGGATCCGCACCTACAACTTTCCGCAGAACCGCGTCACCGACCACCGTATCAACGAGAGCTTCACGCTCGACCAGGTGATGGTGGGGCGGCTCGGGCTCGTGATCGACGCGATCGAGCGGCATGCCCGCGAGCAGCGGAAGACCGAGATGGAGCAGTCGGCGAAGCCGATGGCAGGCTGAAGGGAGGCGGTCGTGAGCGACGAGGCGTGGACGGTCGGGCGGCTGCTGACGTGGACGACCGACTGGCTCGGCACCCGGGGCAGCGACACGCCCCGGCTCGACGCCGAGGTGCTGCTGGCCCACGTCCGCGGCTGCCAGCGGATCATGCTCTATACCGCCTTCGACACGGTCGTGGACGACGACGAGCGCGGCCGGTTTCGCGCGCTCGTGAAGCGGCGGGGCGACGGCGAGCCGGTCGCCTACCTCGTGGGAGCCCGCGAGTTCTTCTCGCTCCCCTTCACCGTCACGAAGGACGTGCTCATTCCGCGGCCCGAGACGGAGGGGCTCGTCGTCCGCACGCTCGACCTGGGCAAGCCGGCGGCCGCGCCGCGGATCGTGGACGTGGGGACCGGCAGCGGCGCCATCGCCGTGGCGGTCGCCAAGCGTCTTCCCGCGGCGACGCTCGCCGCCAGCGACCTGTCCGCCGCGGCGCTCGCGGTGGCGCGGGCCAATGCCGACCGCCACGGCGTGGCCGACCGGATCGAGTTCGTGGAGGCCGACCTGCTCGCCCACCCGGGGCTCGCCGGGCCGTGGGACGTGATCGTGAGCAATCCGCCGTACGTCCGCGAGGACGAGTTTGCGGCGCTCCCGCGCGACGTCCGCGACCACGAGCCGCGGGGGGCGCTCGTGGCGGGGCCGACGGGCGTGGAGCTCGTGACGCGGCTCGCGGCCGAGGCGGCGGAACGGCTCGCTCCGGGCGGCTGGCTCCTCGTGGAGATCGGGCCCTCGACCGTGGCGGCGGCCGAGGCGGCGCTCGCCGGACAGCCGGGCCTCGAGCCTGGGCCCACGCTCAAGGACATGGCCGGCCTGCCGCGGATCGTGCAGGCCCGGCGGCGCGCGTGAGGGTGCCGGTCGGGATCGTCGCCCCTCACACCGCGGCCGCCGCCGAGGAGTATTCTTGGTTCGGTCGCCGCCTCGCCCCCGCGGTGAGCGTTCCAACGAAAGAAACCCCATGACCCAGCTGATCGCCGCCACGCACTCGCCGTTCGATGCCGTCGGGGAGCTCGCGGTCGCGGCGGTGCCGCGGCAGGCGGCCCACCTCGCCGCCGCGGGGGTCGACGGGGTGTTCATCGGCGGCACGACCGGAGAGTCGCTCTCCCTGACCGTCGCGGAGCGGATGGCCCTCGCCGATGCCTGGGTGGCGCCCGCCCGGGAGCATCGGCTCCGGCTCTTCGTCCACGTGGGCTCCTCCACGGTGGCCGACGCCGCGGCCCTGGCCGCCCACGCCAACGCACTCGGCGTCGATGCCATCTCCGCGATGGCGCCGTCGTATTTCAAGCCGGCCAGCGTCGCCGACCTCGCGGCCTGCCTCGCGGAGATCGCCGCCGCCGCACCGGCCACGCCCTTTTACTACTACGACATCTCCCCGCTCACGGGCGTCACGCTCCGGTCGAGCGAACTGCTCGAGCGGCATGTCGACGCGATCCCCACGCTCGCCGGCGTGAAGCACTCCTCGCCCGACATCGTCGACTTCGAACGCTGCGTGGCCGCCGCGGACGGCCGGTTCAGGATCTACTGGGGATGCGACGAGGCGCTCGTGGCCGGTCTCGCACTCGGGGCCGCGGGCGGCATCGGCAGCACCTACAACTTCGCCGCGCCGCTCGCCTGCGAGGTGGTCGATGCGTATCAGGCCGGCGACCTGCCCCGCGCCCGCTCGCTGCAGATCCGCACGGTGCGGCTCGTGGACATGCTCGCCCGCCACGGCTACCTGCCGGCCTCCAAGGCGGTGATGGCGATGCAGGGCGTGGAGGTGGGGAGTGTGCGGCTGCCGCTGCGGGCCCTCGCCGCCGACGGCCATGCCCCGATCCGCGCCGACCTGCTCGCGGCGGGCTTCGGTGACCTGCTCGAGCCCCCGGCCGGGGCCAGCCCGTCGCGGGCCGGCCGCTCCGCAGCCAGAGTGACGGCATGAACGGGCTCCGCGGGGTCGTGACGCTCGTCCTCGCCGGGCTCGTCGCGGGCCCGCTGCGGGCGGAGCTTCAGCTGCTCGACCTCGCCGTCGACGCGGCCCGGCAGGTCGTCGTCGATCGCGAGCCCGGCCAGTACCTCGGCCACCCCACGACCGTGCTGCTCGAGGACGGGGCGACCGTGCTCTGCGTCTACCCCCGGGGCCACGGCCGTGGGGCGATCTGCCTCAAGCGGTCCACCGACGGGGGCCGGACCTGGAGCGAACGGCTCCGGGTGCCCGACAGCTGGTCCACGTCGAAGGAGACGCCCACGATCCACCGCGTGGTCGATGGGGCGGGCCGCAAGCGGCTGATCCTCTTCTCCGGCCTCAACCCGGCCCGGATGGCCGTGTCGGAGGACGACGGTGTCACCTGGAGCGGCCTCGAGCCGCTCGGTGACTGGGGAGGCATCGTGGTGATGGGATCGGTGGTGCCACTCCGCTCGGGACCGGACGGCCGGCACGCCGGGGAGTACCTCGCGTTCTTCCACGACGACGGCCGCTTCATCGCCCCGGGCAGCGGCGCCGAGAAGCCGGTGCGGTTCACGCTCTACGCGACCCGCTCCACCGACGGCGGTCTCCACTGGAGCGAGCCGCGGGCGATCTGCTCGTCCACCGACGTGCACCTCTGCGAGCCGGGTGTGATCCGCTCGCCCGACGGCCGGCGGCTCGCGATGCTGCTCCGCGAGAACGCCCGGCGGAAGAACTCCCACGTCATGTTCTCCGACGACGAGGGGGCGACCTGGACCGAACCGCGGGAGCTGCCGCGGTCGCTGACCGGCGATCGGCACGTGGCTGCCTTCGCCCCCGACGGCCGCCTGTTCGTCTCGTTTCGCGACACGGCGAAGGACAGCCCGACCGCGGGCGACTGGGTGGCGTGGGTCGGCACGTGGGACGACATCGCGGCGGGCCGCGACGGACAGTACCGCGTGCGGCTGATGGACAACACGCACGCCTGGGACTGCGGCTATCCCGGCGTCGAGGTGCTCGCCGACGGCACGATCCTCGCGACCACCTACGGCCACTGGGTCAAGGGAGAGCCGCCGTTCATCGTCTCGATCCGGCTCACGCTCGACGAACTCGACCGGCTGGCGGCGGAGCGGCGGGAGCCGCCGGCCGCCGGAGCGCCGCAGGCCGCTGACGACCCCGTGACCTTCCGCCGTCTCCCCGACTACCCGGAGCCGCCGGGGGTGGCCGGCGCCTTCTGCGGCGTGGCCGGCGGCGCCCTGATCGTCGCCGGCGGCGCGAACTTCCCCGACCGTCCTCCGTGGGAAGGCGGCGCGAAGGTCTGGCACGACCGCATCGCCATGCTCGACGCGGCTGGAGGCGGCTGGCGAGTCCTCGAAGACGGCCTGCCACGTCCGCTGGCCTACGGCGTGGCGGCGACCTGGCGCGACGCCGTGGCCTGCGCCGGAGGCAGCAGCGCCGCGGGGCACCACGCCGAGGCCTTTCTCATCCGCCGCGACGGCGACCGCACGGCCCTCGAGCCGCTGCCGCCGCTGCCCACGCCGCTGGCCAATGCCGCCGGTCTCGTCCACGAATCGACGCTGATCGTGATCGGGGGCATCACCGCGGCTGACGCCACCGCCGCGGAGTCGGCGGTCTGGACGCTCGATCTCGCCGCTCCGCAGGGCGAGCGGGTCTGGCGATCGTTTCCGGCGGTGCCGGGCCCCGGACGGATGCTCGCCGGCTGCGGGCTGCTCGGTGATCGGCTGGTGGTGTTCGGCGGCGCGGCACTGCGGCCCGGTGCCGACGGGGCGGCCGAGCGGGTGCCGCTCACCGATGCCTTCCTCCTCGATCTCGCCGAGCGCGAGTTCGGGTGGCGGCCGATCGCTCCCCTGCCCCGCCCCGTGATCGCCCCGCCCATGCCCGCGGTCGCGTTGCCCGACGACACGCTGCTCGTGCTCGGAGGCGATGACGGCGAGCGGCCGGCCGCGGGACCCGCCGCCCACGGCGGCTTCCCGCGGGCCATGCTCGCCTACGATCCCGCCGCCGATCGCTGGACCGTGCGCGGCGCGATGCCCGAGACCTCCGTGACGACCGGCGCCGTGGCCTGGAGCGGCGAGGTGATCGTTGCCTCCGGCGAGCGCCGGCCGGGCGTGCGGACGACGGCCGTCTGGTCGGCGGTGCCCCGCCGGGGTGGCCCCGCCCGGGCCGCCGCCGCGCCGGAGCGGGTCCCGCCCCGCACGGAGCGGACCGCGGCCGAGCGCACCGCCGCGGCGGCCCGGCTCAGGGACGTCTACGGCGGGCCGCCGGAGTCGTGGCCCCGGCCGCACGTCGATGCCGGAGTGGCGTGGCGCGAGCTCGGGCTCTTGCCGCCCGTCACCCATCCGGAGACGAATCCCCCGCAGGCCGCCAAGACGCGGCTCGGCCAGCTGCTGTTCTTCGACGCGCGGCTGTCGGCGAGCGGCCAGTTGTCGTGCGGCTCCTGTCACGACCCGCGGTCCGGATGGGCGGACGGCTCCGAGCCCGCGCACCCCGAGGGCACGACCTCCCGCAACGCGCCCACGATCCGCAACGCCGCCTTCTACGACCGGTTCTTCTGGGACGGCCGCGCGGCGTCGCTCGAGGAGCAGGTCCGCGACTCGATCGCCAACCCGGCCGAGATGGCGGCCGACCCCGTGCGGGTCGTCGATCTGCTCACCGCCACGCCGGCATATCGCGATCTCTTCTCCGCGGCGTTCGCCGGGCGGCCGATCGACTTCGAGGGCGTGATCGACGCCATCGCCTCGTTTCAGCGGTCGGTGATCGGGGGGCGATCGCAGTTCGACGCCTTCCTGCGGGGCGACCGGGCGGCCCTCTCCGACGAGGCGCTGCTCGGCCTCGATCTCTTCCGCCGCGAGGCGCGGTGCATGAACTGCCACCACGGCCCCACGTTCAGCGACGGCCGCTTCCACGACCTTGGCCTCAGCTTCTACGGCCGCACCGGCGAGGATCTCGGCCGCTACCTCGTCAGCCGGGAGGCCGACGACGTGGGCCGCTTTCGCACCCCCGGGCTGCGCGACGTGACGCGGACCGAGCCGCTGATGCATTCCGGACGCTTCCGCCTGCAGGGCGTCTTGGCGATGTACAACGCCGGCATGCCCGACATCAAGCGTCACGCCTACCAGCGCGACGACGGCTTGTTTCCGGTCAAGTCACCGCACCTCCGGCCCCTTGGTCTCAACCGCCAGGATCTCGCCGACCTCGCGGCGTTCCTCGCGGCCCTCGAGGAGCCGGAGTGGAAAGGCCATCTGCCCCGCCCTCCCGACGACGAGCCCGTCCGCTGAGCGGCGGGCCGCGGTGACCTCGGCGTCGGAAAGCCCCCAGAGCCGCAACCCGCCGAGCGCGGTGCCTGCGAGCACGACACGGCCATCGGGACTGATCGCGGCCAGCTTCACGGCGGGGGGCGCGGGGAGCGTGCACAGGATCCGACCGTTCACCGGATCCCAGAGCCGCACCGCGCCGTCGGCGGCCGCCGTGAGGAGCCGCGTGCCATCGGGGCTGAAGGCGACCTTCTCCACGGCTCCGCCGTTGCCGCTGAAGACGGGCTGCTCGGTGGTCGCGCCGACGCAGGACCAGATCCGCGCCGTGCCATCGAGCGAGCCCGTGGCGAGCGAGCGGCCGTCGGGGGCGAAGGCGAGCGCCTTGATGGCGTCGCCGTGGCCGAACAGACGGGCCCGGGGGGCCGCGCCACCGATCGCGTGGGTGAGGGTGGTGAGGTCGGTGAGGTAGACCGCACCGATCGCCATGCCGGCGGCCAGGACGGTGCCGCACGGGGATGCCGTGAGGCAGGTGATGCGGCCCGCATCGCGGATCACCGTCAGCGTGTTGCCGGTCGCCGTGTCGAGCAGATTCGGCGGGCCGTACGCCACGCCCTCGCCGCCGCGAACCAGCACGGCCTCGAGCCTGTCGCGCGGTGTCGTGTTGGCATGCGGCGAGGTCCAGAGCCGCGTGCCCGACGAGGCGTCCCAGGCAGCCACGGATCCGTCGCCGGCCGTGGTCACGAGCCTGGTGCCATCCGGCGTGAAGGCGAGGGCGGTCACGCCGCGGGCGATGCCGGCGAGCGACGCGACCGGCTCGGGGTCGTCGAGCCGCCAGACGCGGGCCGCGCCGTCGCGGCCGGCCGTGGCGAACCCCGCGGCCAGATGGCTGCCGTCGGCGCTCCACCCGAGGGCGGTCGTCCGCCCCGTACCGCCGTCGAGCAGGGCGATGCGGTCGGCGGTGGCGACCCGCCAGATCTCCACGCGGCCGGCCTCCTCGCAGCCGATCGCCACGAGCCGCCCGTCGGGGCTGAAGGCTGCCTGCGTCGCGGCCGACGCGACCGCCAGTTCGGTGAGCCGCACCGGGCCGGTCGTCCGCCAGAGCCGCGCCGTCCCATCGAGCGACCCCGAGGCCAGTCGATCGCCGTCCGGATGAAAT
>JBIIMU010000109.1:0-7473 GCA_044337845.1 Pirellulales bacterium
CGCGCCCTCCATGCCGATCACGGCGCCGAGCGTGCCGGTGAGCAGCACGGGCACCGGCATGAAGAAGGGCAGCGTGGCGGGGATGCCGTGCAGCCGCGCGGCGACGTAATGGCCCGCCTCGTGGGCGCTGAGCACCGCCATCACCGCGGCCATGTAGCCGAGGCCGCGCTGCCAGTGGGCCATGACGTCGGCGGCGATGTCATCGACACCGAGGACGAGCGGCTGCCAGCCGACGGTGCCGGCCGCGAACGTGGTCAGGCAGGTGAGCACGTACAGCAAACCCTGCAGTCGCAGCCGCGGCGACCGCGACGACCGCAGGAGGGCTTCGAGTTCGGGGGCGGCGGGATGGGGCGGCGACGGCTGCATCGGGAGGGCCTCATGGCAGGATACCCGCTCGAGGCCGGATTCGCCGGTTCTGGTAGACTCTGGCGACGTCGATCCCGACCCCTGACCGCGTCCCGCCCGCCGAGAGGAGCCCGCATGCGATCGCTTCGTTCCGCCCCCGCCCGACGTGCGGCCGCCGCACTGGCGTGCGCGCTGGCCACCGCCTCGCTGCCGCCGGCCCCGGTCGTCGCGGCCGACGCGATCGCGGTGCTGGCCATCGATCCCTACGCCGACATCAAGAGCCAGCTCACCTGGGTGGGCGAGCAGGTGGGCAACCCCACGCTCGCCGGCTTCGCGGAGTCGTTCATCCTGCTCGGCACCCAGGGCAAGGGGCTCGCGGGGCTCGACGTGAAGCGGCCCACGGGCGTGGTGGTGATGAGCGAAGGCGGCCCGCTGCCCACGGCCCATGCCTTCGTGCCGGTGAAGGACCTCGACAAGCTGCTCGGAGCGTTGCAGGGCATGACCGGGCCCGTGGAGGAAGCCGACGGCGTGCGGCGGATCAGCCCGCCCGGCGCGCCGCCGCTTTCGATCGCCGAGCAGGACGGCTGGGCGATCCTCTCGCAGCCGGGCACGCCCGCGGAACTGGCCACGGCCGTGAAGCTGATCGAGCCGCTCGCGCAGGACTATTCGCTGGCCGTGGAGTTCTTCCCGAGCAAAATGCCGGCGGCGATGCGCGACCGGCTCAAGGCCATGCTCGACGAGGCCGCCCGCAACGCGGCCGCCCAGGGCCAGCCGATGGACGACACGGCCCTGCGGGCCGGGATCGAGAACCTCGAAGACGTCGAACGGCTCACCTTCGGTCTGGCGGTGGACCCGGCCGCGAAGAACGTGCACCTCGACATCACCTCCGTGCTCGAGGCCGGCTCGCCGGCGGCCGAATCGTTCGCGTACGCCGGCAAGGCGACATCGACGATCCTCTCGCCGGCCACCGCCGACGGGAAGCAGGCGGCGGTCCGCGGCCACTATGCCGTCGAGGTTCCCGCCGCGGGGCAGGCCGCGGTGCGGGCCGGGCTCGACCAGGCGCTCGAGCAGGCCGACGACGATCCGGCGACCCGCGTGGTCGCGAGCCTGCTCCGCGACCTCGTCGCCGCGATGCTCGACACCGGCGCGATCGACGCGGGCTTCACGGTCGACACCGCCGCCGCCGACGAGTCGAGCCCGCTGCCGGCGGTCACGATCGGCATGCAGGTGAAGGACGGCGCCGCCCTGCAGGCGCGGATCAAGGAGCGGCTCGGCAAGCCGGGCGCGCTGCCGCCGCAGGTGAAGGCCGCCTTCGACACCGGCACGGCGGGGGCCGCCACCCTCCACGAGATCACGATCGACGTGTCGGGCACGCCGGCGGCCGAGCGGCTCGGCGACACGGTGAAGCTCACGCTCGCGGTCACGCCCGACCATGCCTTCGTGCTCACCGGCGGCGACGTGCCGAAGCGGCTCGCGGCGGCGGTCGCCAACGGGGGCAAGCCCGTGGCGGGCGCGGCCCCGATCGCGGGAGTCGATGCGTCGCTCGCGGCCCTCGTGGGCTACGCGGCCCGGATGATGAAGGCGTTCCAGCCCGACGACCCCCAGGGCGAGGCCCTCGGCGAGGTGGCCAAGCAGGCGGCGGAGAAGGATTCGACCCAGGTGCAGTTCTCGGTCAAGCCGATCGATCGCGGTGCGACGGTCCGGCTCCTGATCGACGAGGGTGCCCTGCAGACGGTGGCGGCCAGCACGTCGATCACGTCGGCCCGCGTGGCGAGCCCGCCCCGCTCGGTTCCGGCCGTGCCGCTGCGGCCGGCGCAGCCCCGCGTGATCGAGAAGGACAACGCCCCCGCCATCGCCCCCTGACGCCCCCCCTCCCGCCATGATCGCCCCTTCCACTCCCGGGCTCCGCCGCGAGATCGCCGGCGTGAGCGTGTCGGATCTTGCCGCTGCCTACGGCACGCCGCTCTACGTGTACGACGCGGACACGATCCGCCGCCGCTGCCGCGACCTCGCGGCGTGGGACACCATCCGCTTCGCGCAGAAGGCCTGCTCGAATCTCGCCGTCTTGGCGATCGTGCGGCACGAGGGGGTGCTCGTCGACGCGGTGAGCACGGGCGAGATCCACCGGGCGTTCGCCGCCGGCTACCCGGCGCACGGTCCGAGCCAGCCCGGGCCCGACGGCCTGCCGCCGGCGCATCCGATCGTGTACACCGCCGACATCTTCGACCGCGCGAGCCTCGACGCCGTGGTCCAGCACGGCATCCACGTCAACTGCGGCTCGGCCGACATGATCGAGCAGCTCGCCGAGCGGATGCCGGGCGCCGCGATCACGCTCCGGGTGAATCCCGGCTTCGGCCACGGCCACAGCCAGAAGACCAACACCGGCGGCGAGGGCTCGAAGCACGGCATCTGGCACGAGGAGATTCCCGACGTGCTCCGCCGCGCCGAGTGGGCGGGGCTGCAGGTGAGCGGCCTGCACATGCACATCGGCAGCGGCACCGATCTCGCCCACCTCGCCGAGGTGGCGGGGGCGCTGGAGCGGGTGGCGATCGAGGTGGGCCGCTCGCTCACGACGGTGAGCGCCGGCGGCGGACTGCCCGTGCCCTACAAGCCGGGCGAGGTGCATGCCGACCTCTCGGGCTACTTCACGCTCTGGGACGCCACGCGAAAGCGGCTCGAAGACCGGTTCGGCCATCGCATCCGCCTGGAGATCGAGCCGGGCCGCTATCTCACCGCCGAGAGCGGCTTCGTGATCACCGAGGTGCGGGCGGTGAAGAAGCAGGGCGGGCGGAAGTATCTGCTGGTGGACGCCGGCTTCAACACGCTGGCGCGGCCGGTGCTCTACGGCTCCTACCATCCGATGAGCCTCTGCCCGGAGGGCGACGAGCCGCGGGCGACGCTCGAGGAGGTGGCCGTCGGGGGCCCCCTGTGCGAGTCGGGTGACATCTTCACGCAGACCGACGGCGGCTTCGTGGCCACGCGGGCCCTGCCGCTGGCCGGCGTGGGCGACTACCTCGTGATCGAGATCGCGGGTGCCTACGGCTTCGTGATGGCGAGCAACTACAACTCCAAGCCGCTGCCGGCCGAGGTGCTCGTCGACGGCGGAAAGCACCGGCTCGTCCGTGCCCGCCAGACGCCCGACGACCTGATCCGCGGCGAGTGCGTCTGACGGCGACCGAGCATGCGCCATCCCGAGCCGCCGAAGCGGCCTTGCGGCCGGCCCCTCCCTTCGCCATCCTCCGCGGCCCGCCAGGACCGCGCCATGCTGATCTCGCACCGCCACGGCTTCGCGTTCATCCACGTGCCCAAGACGGGCGGCACGAGCGTCGCCCGCGCGCTCTGGCGGCACGCCGACCACACGGAGGGCTACTGGGCCAACCGCTGCCTCGCGCTCGTCGGGATCCACGTCAACCACTACGCGCCGGTGACGATGCGGAAGTTTCGGCCCCACACGCCGGCCGACGAGCTCCGCCGAAACCTGCCGGCCGGAACGTTCGAGCGGCTGTTCACCTTCGCCTTCGTCCGTAATCCCTGGGACCTGCTCGTCTCCTACTACCACTTCCTGCGCGACGCGGAGGGCCACGGCGACCACGTCAGCCATCGCCGGCGGCGGACGGCGCGGCTGCCCGACTTCGAAGCCTACGTCCGCTACGAGATCGGCCGCGGCAAGATCTCGCAGACCCGCATGGTGGCCGACCGTCACGGCCGCGTGCTCGTCGACTTCCTGGGGCGGTATGAGTCGCTGGCCACCGACTTCGCCCACGCCTGCCGGCGGATCGGCCTCGAGGCCACGCTCGGCCACGCCAACACCAGCGCCCGCACCGACTACCGCGACTACTACACCCCGCGGCTGGCGGCGCTGGTCCGCGACCACTTCGCCGACGACGTGGAGCGGTTCGGCTACGAGTTCACCGCCGCCGAGCCGGCTCCCCAGGCGGTCCGGCGGGCCGCCTGACGCCCCCCGGAACCCGGTTTTGACGGTTCACGCGTGACGGCTAGGATGGAATAGTTTCAGCCTGTCCCGCCTCCCACCCGATCGCACACACCATGGCCAAAGCAGGACCCCGCAAGAAGCTTCCGAAGGAACTGGCGGTCATCAACGCCGACAACTGCACGGGGTGCGAGTCGTGCCTCGAGGTCTGCCCGGTCGACTGCATCGTGAAGGTGCAGCAGTACGACCAGTTCCACAACCTGCAGAGTTGGTGCGAGATCGACATCGAGCGGTGCGTGGGCTGCGAGGTGTGCGTGCACATTCCGGGCAAGAAGACGAATCCCTACGACCTCAAGGTCTGTCCCTGGGACGCGATCGAGATGGTGCCCACCGAGCAGGTGGCCCAGGTCGTGGCCCAGATCGGCGGCCCGCCCGAGTACGTCGAGCAGAACTGGGAACGCCTGGTGAACACGGCCCAGCATCTGGCCGAGCTGAAGGTGGCGGCCGGTTGACGGCGGCACGGCCCGTCTCCTAAAACGGTACGGGTGTACACCCCCTGCCGAGGAGGCTGCCGTGCGCTCGCCCGCCGCCACTGACGATCGCTCCGATTCCGACCTGCTCGCCCATCTCCGCCTGGCCTGCGTGCCGGGCGTGGGGAGCCGGCTCCGCCGCATGCTGCTCGAGCGGTTCGGCTCCCCGGAGCAGGTGCTCGCCGCCCCCGCGGCCGAGATCGCGTCGGTCGCGAGAATCGGGCCCAAACTGCTGGCCGCCTTCGCCGAGGCCGCGACGAATCACGTCGCCGAGGAGACGCTCGCCCTGTGCCGGGCGAACGGGGTGAGCCTGCTCGTGGAAGGCCGCGACGGCTACCCGGGGCTGCTCTCGCGGATCGCCGATCCGCCGGGCGTGCTCTTCGTGCGGGGCCGGTTCGAGCCGTGCGACGCGCTGGCGGTGGCGGTGGTCGGCGCCCGGAATGCGTCGCCCTACGGGAAGCGGGTGGCGGGGCAGCTCGCGGGCGGCCTGGCGCGGGCGGGCTACACGGTGATCAGCGGCCTCGCCCGGGGCATCGACGCGGCGGCCCATCGCGGGGCTCTCGATGCCGGGGGCCGCACGCTCGCCGTGCTCGGCACGGGCGTGCTCACGATCTATCCGCCGGAGCACGAGGACCTCGCCGCCGAGGTGCTGGCCCGCGGCGCCGTCGTGAGCGAGGCGCCGCCGCTCTCCGAGGCCCATGCGGGGGCGTTTCCGCAGCGCAACCGGATCGTGTCGGGGCTCTCCCTCGGCACCGTCGTCGTCGAGGCGGCGGAGCGGTCGGGAGCGTTGATCACGGCGCGGCTCGCGACCGAGCAGGGGCGGGAGGTGTTCGCGGTGCCCGGGCCGATCGACAGCCGCACTTCCCGGGGCTGCCACGGGCTGATCCGCGACGGCGCGAAGCTCGTGGAGAGCGTCGACGACATCCTGGAGGAGCTCGGCCCCCTCTTCGAGACGGCCGTCGGCCGCGACGGCCGTGCGGTGAAGTCGCCGGCCGAGCTCGACCTCGGCGACGTGGAGCGGCAGGTGCTCGCGGCGGTCGATGGAAACATGGTCGCGGGCGCGTGCGACATCGATGCGGTGGTGTCCGAGACGGCCCTGGCCGCGTCGCAGGTGCTCTCCACGATCGGCGTGCTGGAGATGCGGCGGATCGTGAAGAGGCTGCCTGGAAATCGGGTCGCGCGGACCTGACGTCGCCAAGCAGCCTTCTCGGACGGCGGGCCGCCGCGTAGAATCCGCGGCATGGATACAGCCCTTCTCAATCGTTCCGCGTCGATCCGGGCCCGCCTGCTCCAGCTGCGGGACTCTCTTTGACTGGGCAGGCCGCAAGCAATCGGCCGCCCGCCTCGAAGGGGCGATGGGGGAAGCCGACTTCTGGAACAACCAGGAGAAGGCGCAGGCCACCGTGGCCGAACTGAAGGCCGTCAACTCGGTGCTCAAGCCGCTCGAAGAGGCGATCGCCGCCGGCGGCGACCTCGAGGCCCTCGAGGAACTCGCCCGCGAAGACGCGTCGCTCGAAGCGGATCTCGTGACCGAGGCCGACCGGGTCGAGAAGCTGGTCGACAACCTCGAGCTGACCTCCCTCCTCTCGGGAACGCACGACTCCTCCGACGCCCTCGTCTCGATCCACGCCCGTGACGGCGGCACCGACGCGAACGACTGGGCCGAGATGCTCCTGCGGATGTACTCCGCCTGGGCCGCCAAGCACGACTACACGGTCGAACTGCTCGACCGCCAGGACGACGCGGTGGCCGGCATCCAGAGTGCGACGGTGGCGATCAAGGGCCCCTGGGCCTACGGCTACCTCAAGGGCGAGACGGGCATCCACCGGCTCGTCCGCATCAGTCCCTTCAACGCCGAGGGCAAGCGGCAGACGAGCTTCGCCGCGGTGGACGTGGCGCCCGAGATCGCCGACGACGACGGCGAGGTCGAGATCCGCGACGAGGACATCCGCGAGGACGTGTTCCGGGCCAGCGGCGCCGGCGGCCAGCACGTCAACAAGACGTCGAGCGCCATCCGGCTCACCCACTTCCCCACCGGCATCGTGGTGCAGTGCCAGAGCGAGCGGAGCCAGCACAAGAACCGGGCCACCGCCCTGAAGATGCTCCGGGCCAGGATCGCCCGCATCCAGGAGGAGAAGCGGGAAGCCGAAAAGCAGGCCCAGCACCAGTCGAAGCCCAAGACGGGCTTCGGGTCGCAGATCCGCAACTACTTCCTGCATCCCGACCAGCGGGTCAAGGATCAGCGAACCGGCCACTACGTCGGCAGCTTCCAGAGCGTGCTGGACGGCAACCTCGACGGCTTCCTCGACGCCTATCTCCGCTGGAATGCGACCGGCGCGGCCCCCACGGCCGATGACGACGCATAACGGCCCTGCTGGACTGCCGGACCGCCGCCGACTACATTTCGGCTAGGTTCACCGGTCCACCTAGGAATTCCATGGCCGAAAAAGAGCAGGCCCTCGAAGTCGAGGGCGTCGTCACCCAGGCCCTCGCCAACACGCGGTTTCGCGTGCAGATCACCGGCGGCCACATCGTCAACGCACACGTCGCGGGCCGGATGCGGAAGAACTTCATCCGCATCGTGCCGGGCGACAAAGTGAAGGTCGAACTCTCGCCCTACGACCTCACCAAGGGCCGGATCACGTTCCGCGAGCGGTAGTCGCCCGA
>JBIIMU010000110.1:0-7457 GCA_044337845.1 Pirellulales bacterium
CGAGTTTCTGCGGCCCGCGTCCTGATTGCAGCGTGAGAGAGGAGTCGAGCACGAAGATGGCTCTCGTCGTCCAGAAGTTCGGTGGCACCAGCGTCGCCGACGCGTCGAAGATCAAGGCGGCGGCCGCCAAGGCGATCGCCCGGCACGCGGCCGGCGACCGGGTCGTGGTGGTGGTCAGCGCCATGGGGCATCAGACCGACATCCTCGTCGATCTCGCCAAGGAGATCAGCGACCGCCCCAGCGCGCGGGAGATGGACATGCTGCTCTCCACGGGCGAGCAGGTGAGCGTGGCCCTGTTCGCGATGGCCGTGCAGGCGGCCGGGCACAAGGCGGTGAGCCTGACCGGCGCCCAGATCGGGATCCGCACCGACAGCACCCACGGCAAGGCCCGGATCCGCTCGATCTCCACCGACCACGTCAGGTCGCTGCTCGACTCCGGGGCGATCGTGATCGCGGCGGGATTCCAGGGGATCGACCAGAACGGCAACATCACCACCCTCGGCCGGGGCGGATCCGACACCACCGCCGTGGCGCTCGCGGCCGTGCTCGACGCCGACCTCTGCGAGATCTTCACCGACGTCGACGGGATCTACACCACCGACCCGCGGCTGCTGCCCGACGCCCGGCGGCTGGGCTCGATCTCCTACGACGAAATGCTCGAACTGGCCAGCCTCGGCGCCGGCGTGATGCACTCGCGATCGATCGAGTTCGCCAAGAAGTTCGGCGTGAAGGTGGTCGTGCGGTCGAGCTTCAAGGACATGCCCGGCACGCTGATCCTGGCCGCCGACCAGGCCGTGCGGCGGCCGGTGAGCGGCGTGGCCCTCGCCAAGGACGAGGCCCGGATCACGCTGGAGGGCGCTCCCGACCAGCCGGGGTCGAGCCACGCGCTCTTCTCGGCCCTCGCGGAGTCGGGCATCGCGGTCGACATGATCGTGCAGAACGTGGGGCAGGGGGGCCGCGCCGACATCTCGTTCACCGTTCCCGAGGACGATCTCGCCGACGCCCTGGAGCGGACCGAGCGGGTCGCGAAGGCGATCGGTGCCGAGGGCGTGTCGCACGACCACCGGATGGCGAAGGTGTCGGTCGTCGGCGTGGGCATGGAGGCCGAGGAGGGCGTGGCGGGCCGCATGTTCGCCGCCCTCTCGGCCGAAAAGGTCAACGTGCACATGATCACGACCAGCGAGATCAAGATCTCCGCCCTCGTGGACCGGGCCGACGGCCCTGCGGCCGCCCGGGCGGTGCACCGCGCCTTCGGGCTGCACGAGGCGGGCGGGGAGCCCGTCGACGCGACGGCGGGCGGGGCGCTCCCCAAGTCGAGCCCGCTCGACGTGGTCCGCCGTCTCGAGGGGATGGAGGATCTGGCGATCGAAGACTGCCTGCTCGACAGCTCGCAGGCCCTCGTCACGTTCACCGACCTGCCCGACACGCCGGGCGTGGCGGCCGACGTGTTCGAGGAGGTCGGCCGGGCGGGGCTGCTCGTCGACATGATCGTGCAGAGCCACCCGCGGAACGGCCGGGCACAGCTCTCCTTCACCGTGCCGGCGGCCAGCCGCGACGCGGCGATCGACGTGGCCCAGCGGATCGGCACGGCCCGGGGCGCGACGGTGGCCGACGTGCCGCACGTCGCGAAGCTCTCGATCACCGGCGTGGGCATCCGCAGCCACGCGGGCGTGGCCGACCGGCTGTTCAAGCCGCTGGCCGACGCGGGGGTGAACATCGACCTGGTGAGCACGAGCGAGGTTCGCCTCAACGTGATCGTCGGGGCCGAGCACGGCGGCACGTCGCTCGCCGTGCTTCGGAAGGCCTTCGGCCTCGACGCGGCGTCGGCCTGACGCGAGGCCCGGCGGGCGTCGCACGTTCGTGCGATGGCCGGGCGGCCGCGGTCGCGATAGGCTCCGCGGCATGCGAACGCGTCTGATCCTCCGCCTGCTGACGGTCGGGCTCCTCGCGGCCGGTGCACCGGCCGGCGTGGAGGCCGCCGAACCGCTGCCCCTGCTGCCGCCAGCCCCCGCGGCAGCGCTCGCCGGCGCCGAGGCGGGGGCCGGACGCCTGGAGCCGACGGCCGCCGCCCCGGATCGCCGCGCCGCCTTCCGAGTCGTGACCTCGCGAAAGCCGCCCTATCCGTGGAACATCTCGCTGCCCACGCGAACGACCGCCGCCATCCGGGCGGGAGACACGCTGCAGCTCGTCTACTCCGCCCGCCGGATCGCGAGCAGTCACGAGACGGGTGAGGCGCAGATCGACGCGGTCGTGGAGGAGTCGGGGGGCGAGCACCGGAAGCTCATGGAGTGCTCGCATTCCTTCACGGCGGACTGGGCCGACGTGTCGGTGCCGTTTCGGGCCGACCAGGATGCCGCCGCGGGAGCGGCCCAGGTGGCACTGCGGTTCGGCTTCGCCCCGCAGACGGTGGAGGTGGCGAACCTGGCGCTCCTGAACCACGGTCCCGCCGTCGACCCCGCCGACCTGCCGCGGACGGTCCGCCGCTATCCCGGGTTCGAGGCCGATGCCCCGTGGCGGGCCGCCGCCCGCGAGCGGATCGACCGCGTCCGCAGGGCCGACCTGACGGTCACCGTGGTCGATGCGGACGGCCGACCGGTGCCCGGGGCCCGTGTCCGCGTCCGGCTCGACCGCCATGCCTTCGCCCTCGGTACCTGCATCAAGGTGCCCCGGATCCTCGGCACGACCGCCGACGACGAGCGGTATCGCGAGACACTGGCGCGGCACTTCACGAAGGCCGTGTTCGAGGACGATCTCAAGTGGGACAACTGGGAGCAGGGGGGCGAGGCACACCGCGAGCGGGTGCTGGCCACGATCCGCTGGCTCCGGGCGCACGACCTCTCGCCGCGCGGCCACGTGATCGTGTGGCCCTCGTGGGGGCGGATGCCGGCCCGGCTGCGGAGCCTCGAGAAGGATCCGGCGGCCCTCCGGCGGGCACTCGAGGACCGGGTCGAGGGCCAGACCCGGTCGCTGGCGAATCTGCTCGATGAGTGGGACGTGGTCAACGAGAACTACGCCCACGCCGACGCGACCAGGATCCTCGGTCGGTCCGCCATGGCCGACTGGTTCCGGATCGCGGCACGCGAAACACCCCGCACCCGGCTGTTCTACAACGACTACGTGATGTTCCAGGGCGCCGGACCGGGAAGCCCGAGCGAGGCGCTGTTTTCGGTCCTCTCCGACCTGCAGGCGGCCGGGGCCCCGCTCGGCGGCATCGGAGAGCAGGCGCACTTCGGCGGGAATCCCCCCGGGCCCGAGGCGGTGCTCGCGAAACTCGACCGGTTCGCCACGCTCGGCCTGCCGATCCAGATCACCGAGTTCGACATCGACACGGCCGACCGCGATCTGCAGGTCGCCTGGACCCGCGACTTCCTGACCACCGTCTTCAGCCATCCGGCCGTCAGCGGCGTGATCTGCTGGGGATTCTGGGAGGGCTCCCACTGGAAGCCGCGGGCCGCCTTCTGGGATCGCGACTGGAACCTCCGCCCCAACGGCCGCGTCTGGCTCGCCCTCTTCGAGCGGGAGTGGACGACCGACGAGACGGCGACGACCGACGCCGACGGCCGGTGCCGCGTGCGGACCTTCAAGGGCCTGGTGGCGGTCACGGCCGCAGCGAACGGCCTCGCGGGCGACGCCACCCTCGACGTGGCGGGCGACGCGGCCGCCACCGTGGACATCCGCTGACCGTCGGTCAGCCGCCGAGCACGTTTTCGAGCACCTCGTCGGCGACGTAGATCGGCAGGTTCGGCTCACAGGTGACGGCCACCGCGATCGCATCCGAGGGGCGGGCGTCGATCTCGACGACCTCGCCGTCCTTGAGCACGCGGATCACCGCGAAGTAGGTGTGGTCCTTCAGTTCCGAGATCACCACGTCCTGGAACTCCCCGCCGAGCAGCTCCACCGCCGCCACGAGCAGGTCGTGCGTCAGCGGGCGGGGCGACTGGTGGTGCTTGACGCGGCGGTCGATGCTCGTGGCCTCGAAGAGCCCGATCAGGATCGGAAACGTCCGCTCGCCCTCCACCTCCTTGAGGTAGACGACCTGCTGGTCGTTGATCTCGCTGATGATGATCCGCGAGAGTTCCATCTGCACGCTCATGGCCGCTGCTCCAGACGCGGCGGACGCGCGGGCGGATCTCGCCCGACGACCCCGCCGCGACCCGAGTCTACCCGACGCCCCGGGACGGGTTGAGGCTACGGCCGCCCCTGCCGGCCGCGCAGGTCCTCGAGCGCCGCCCGGCCCTTCGCCAGCCTGTCTTCCAGCTCCGCGAGCTGGGCCCGCTCCTTGGCGATCACGGCCTCCGGGGCTCGCGCCGTGAACGACTCGTTGGCGAGCTTGGCCTGCTTGGCGGCCAGGAATCCCTCCGTCTTCTCGTTCTCCTTGGTGAGCCGGACGATCTCGGCCGCCACGTCCACCAGGCCGGCCAGATCCACGAACACGTCGCAGCCCGCCACGGTGGCCGTCGCCGCCGACGGCGCGGCCGAGGCGTCGGGCCCGATCCCGGAGAGGTCGGCCGAGGCCATCGACTCGATCGAGGCCCGCATCGGCTCGAGCAGCGTCGCGATCTCCGCCGCCGTCCGCACGGCCGCCGTGACCCGGGTCTTGGGGGGCACGTTCTGCCGGGCGCGAATCTCGCGGAGCGCGGCCACCACCGCCAGGAACGTGCCGAACTGCGTCTCCGTCCGCGGGTCGATCCAGGCCTCGGGAACCTGCGGCCAGGCGGCCACCATCACCGACGCGGAGAGCGGCGCCGCGGCGTCGTCCCACGGCATCCGGCGGCCGCCCGCGGCGGCGGCGAGATGCTGCCAGATCTCCTCGGTCACGAACGGCATGATCGGGTGGAGGAGCCGCAGGATCGTGTCGAGGCCGACGAGCAGCATCGACCGGGCCTGCTCCCGCCGCGCCGGGTCGGCGAGCCGGGCCTTGCAGAGTTCGAGGTAGGCGCTGCAGTAGTCGTCCCAGGCGAAGGCATAGAGGATCCGGGCCAGTTCGGCGAACTTGTACTCGTCGATGAGCCGCGTCGCGTCGCGCGACACGCTCGCCAGCCGCGAGAGCAGCCAGCGGTCCTCCAGCGGCAGGGAGGCGACGTCGCCGGCGCCGGCCGGGCCCCCGAGCGGCCCCGCCGCGTGCCCCTCGAGGTTCATGAGCACGAACCGCGTGGCGTTCCAGAGCTTGTTGGAGAAGTTGCGGCCGGCCTCGAACTTCTCGCTCACGGCCGGGCCGCGGGGCAGGGCGAGGTCGGCCGCGGACGAGGCCCACTGGGTGCGGAAGGGCTGCTGGCACTTCGGGCACTCGACGCGGGGCTTCACCCGGTTCTGCACCGTCTGCTCGACGAGCTGGCCGCAGGCGGGGCACTGGTAGTCGACCGGCATCCGCACGTCCTGGGTCTCGGTGGCCATGCCGGCCAGCGCGAAGCGGAGGGCGTCGGCGCCGAGGGCGTCGATCACGTCCACCGGGTCGACGCCGTTGCCCTTGCTCTTGCTCATCGTCTCGCCGTAGCGATCGAGGATCTTGGGGTGGATGTAGACCTCGTGGAACGGGATCTCGCCCGTGTCGAACACCCCCAGGATCACCATCCGCGCCACCCACAGGGTGAGGATGTCGCGGCTCGTCACCAGGGCGCTGGTGGGGTAGAAGGCCTTCAGCTCCGCCGTCTCGGCCGGCCAGCCGAGCGTGGAGTGCGGCCAGAGCGCCGACGAGAACCAGGTGTCGAGCACGTCGGGATCCCGCACGAGCGGCGTTCCCGCGACGGCCTCGACCCCGAGCGTCTCGGCGTTCGAGCAGACGAACCAGCCCCCGGCCTCGTCGCTCCGCCACGCCACGCCGTCCCGGCCGGCGAAGGCCGCCCGCAGGTCGGCCTCGGTCACGCCGGCCACGTGCCAGATCGGGATCCGGTGGCCCCACCAGAGCTGCCGGCTCACCGGCCAGTCGCGCTTCTCCGAGAGCCAGTCGAGGTAGCTCTTCGCATACCGCTCCGGCACGATGCGGATGCGGCCGCCGGTCACCGCGTCGAGCGCCGGCTGCGCGAGTTCGTCCATGCGGATGAACCACTGGTCGGCGAGGTAGGGTTCGATCGGCGTCTTCGAGCGGTCGGAGTGGGCGAGCTCGATCACCCGGTCCTCCACCTGCACGAGCTGGCCCGCCGCCTCGAGGTCGGCCACCACCCGCTCGCGGGCCTTCTTGATCGTGAGCCCGCGGTAGGGGCCCGCCTCGGCGTTCAGCGTGCCGTCGGGATTGAGAATGTTGACCATCGGCAGCGACCGGCGGCGGCCCACGTCGTAGTCGTTGGGATCGTGGGCGGGCGTGATCTTCACGCAGCCGGAGCCCATCTCGGGCTTCGCCCACTCGTCGGCCACGAGCGGAATCGCCCGGCCGAGCAGCGGCAGCCGCACCTGGCGGCCGGCGGCGGCCATGGCGGCGAGCGTCTCGAGGTGCGGCAGCAGCTCGCGGCGGCGGGCGGCGAGCTCGTCGAGGGCTGCGTCGATCTCAGGCTGGTCCTTCGCGGCCGCCGCGGCCCGCTTTTCGCGGAGCGCGGCCTCGGCGGCGGCCAGCGCGGCGGCCGGCGCGGGGTGCACCGCCACGGCGGTGTCGCCGAGGAGCGTCTCGGGTCGGGTGGTCGCCACCGTCACGCTCGCGGGCTCGCCGGGCTTTGGATCGATCACCTCGTAGCGGATGTGCCAGAAGTGGCCCTTCACCTGCTCGTGAAACACCTCGTCGTCGCTGACGGCCGTCTGCAGGAACGTGTCCCAGTTGACGAGCCGCTTGCCCCGGCGGACGACGCCCTTGTGGAACAGCCGGAAGAAGGCCTCGCGAACCGCGGCCGCACACTGGTCGTCGAGCGTGAACCGGGTGCGGTCCCAGTCGCAGCTGGCGCCGAGGTCGCGGAGCTGCCCGAGGATCCGCTTCTCGTACTGCTCCTTCCAGGCCCAGATGCGGCTCACGAGCGCCTCGCGGCCCAGGTCGTGCCGCGAGAGCTTCTCCTCTTCCAGGAGCCGCCGCTCGACGACCGCCTGGGTGGCGATGCCGGCATGGTCGGTGCCCGGCATCCAGAGCGTGACGAAGCCCTGCATCCGCCGCGAGCGGACGAGCACGTCCTGGAGCGTGTTGTTGAGCGCGTGGCCGAGGTGCAGCGCGCCGGTCACGTTCGGCGGCGGGATCACCACCGAGTAGACGGGTCGGCGGTCAGCGGCGGCCGGCGGCTCGGCGTGCCAGATCCGGGCGGCGTCCCAGAGGGCTCGGCAGCGGGCCTGGGCGGCGCGGTGGTCGTATTGCTTGGGCAGTTCGTGCATGGCGAAGGGTTCGGCGTGGGAAAAACGAGCAGGCTACCGGACAGGCGGCACCAGCGGCCAGACCACGCTGACGGCCTCGCCGCCCGGGAAGCCGCCATCGCGGAAGCCGCCGTCGCGTGAGCGATGCGGACCGGCCGGCCCGCCACATGGCTCGCGGCTGCCCGTGCCCCGTC
>JBIIMU010000111.1:0-7448 GCA_044337845.1 Pirellulales bacterium
CCCGCCCTGACCGCGCGGGCCTGGTCGATCCGCCGGGCACTCGAGGCCCGAGGGCTCTCGGGCGACGGCGGCGAGGTGATCGACCACGTGGTGCTGCTGGGGCCGCCCCGCGACCCGGGCAACGACGGCCGGGCCTTCGTGCTCTGCCCGGACGGCGCCTTCGATCGCTCGCCGTGCGGCACGGGCACGAGCGCCCTGGTCGGCTGCCTGTTCGAAGATGGCATCCTCACCGCGGGCCGGACGTGGCGGCAGGAGAGCGTGCTCGGCGGCGTGTACGAGGCGAGCATCCGCCGCGAACGGGACATCCTCGTCCCCACCGTCCGCGGCCGCGCGTGGCTCACGGCGGAGACGACGCTCCACTTCGCCGGCGACGACCCTTACCGCACGGGCCTCCACTGAGCCCGGCGTTGGTCCGCATCGCTCACGCGATGGCGGCTTCCTGAAGAAGCGTAACGGCGTGAGCCGTACGGCCATCGTCCCAGGAAGCGTAACGGCGTGAGCCGTACGACCCACCGGAGCCCGAACTCAGCTCGGGGCTGCCCGTGCCCCGGGAGCCGGCGTATGCCGCCAAGCGGAGCCAGGATGGCGAAGCGCCGGCGGCATTCGAGTGAGCGGCGGGCACGATGCCCGCCGCGAACGTCCGGCGACGGGGCACGGGCAGCCCCGAGCCAACTCCCGAGCATGCCGCAGGTCCGCATCGCTCACGCGATTGCGGCTTCCCGGGTCGCGAGCCGCATGATGCCGCAGGTCCGCATCGCTCACGCGATTGCGGCTTCCCGGGTCGCGGTCACGTCACGTGCGGCAGGCGGTCGTAGATGATCGGGCTGCCGTCGGGCTCCGTGCCCACTTCGAACACCCGGAGCGCGTCGAGCCACTCCATCAGTTCGGCCTTCGACATCAGCTTGGGCACCATCTCGCCCTCGACGAGATGCCCGAACACGAGTTCCGCCGCGCCGTGAGGCCGGCCGCCGATACTGCTGGTCGCCTTGACGATCGAGACCGACTCCCCGAGTTCCTCGATCTCGACCTCGTAGCGGATCACGTCGCCGGGCAGCGCGTCGAAGCGAAACTCGGCCTTCGCGACCTTGGCGAGCACGACCTGGCGGGCGTAGTCGATGGCGTCGATCACGAGCAGCCCGGCGGCCTGCGCGATCCCTTCGATCACCAGCGAGGTCGGCATCACGGCCGCCCCGGGAAAGTGGTCGTGGAGGTGCTCCTCGGCGAGCGAGACGGCCTTCACGGCCACGGCCCGCTTGCAGCGGACGAACTCGTCGTAGCGGTCGATCCAGAACCAGCGCATGCGACTCCCTTCAGCCCGCGCCGGAGACTGCCGGCGGCGGCGCATCTTGGCAGATTCGGTCGGGATCGACCACGCCCCGGGCCGGCTGCGGTACGATGCCCCGATGAGCGATCAGTCCACCACCCGCGGCGCCGAGCCCTGGTCGATCTCGGGCAACGTCGTCGATCCGCTGCGCCGTTCGATCCGCCCGGCCACGCTCACGATCCGCGACGGGCGGATCGATTCGATCCGTGACGATTCGGCGGCCCATGGCACCTGGCTGCTCCCGGGCTTCGTCGATGCCCACGTGCATGTCGAGAGTTCACTCCTGCCGCCGGCGGAGTTCGCCCGGCTGGCCGTCGCGCACGGCACGGTGGCCACGGTTTCCGACCCCCACGAGATCGCCAACGTGCTGGGCGTGCCGGGCGTGGAGTACATGCTCGACGACGCCCGGCGGTCGCCGTTCACCTTCTGCTTCGGGGCGCCGTCGTGCGTGCCGGCCACGCGGTTCGACCACGCCGGCGCCACGCTCGACGCCGCGGCGGTGGCGGCGCTGCTCGACCGCCCCGAGATCGGCTACCTCTCGGAGATGATGAACTATCCGGGCGTGCTCGCCGGCGACGCGGAGGTGCTCGCCAAGATCGCCGCCGCCCGGTCCCGCGGCAAGCCCGTCGACGGCCACGCGCCCCGGCTCCGCGGCCCGCAGGCCGCCGCCTACGCCGCGGCCGGGATCACGACCGACCACGAGTGCGTGGCGCTCGACGAGGCGCTCGACAAGCTCGGCCTCGGGATGTGGATCCTGATCCGCGAGGGCTCGGCGGCCCGCAACTTCGCTGCCCTGGCGAGCCTCATCGACACGCACCCCGACCGCGTGATGCTCTGCAGCGACGACAAGCATCCCGACCAGCTGCTGCTGGGCCACATCGATGGCCTGGTCCGCCGGGCACGGGCCCGGGGCAGCGACCTGTTCGACGTGCTGCAGGCGGCCTGCGTGAATCCGGTGCGGCACTACGGGCTGCCGGTCGGCCTGCTGCAGCCGGGCGACCGCGCCGACTTCCTCGAGGTGGACGATCTCGAGGCCCTCCGGATCCGCCGCGTGTTCGTCGCGGGCACGCTCGCCGCGGCGGACGGCGCGAGCACCTGGCCGCGGCTCGAGTCGCTCGCGCCCAACCGGTTCGACGCCCGACCGAAGCGGCCGGAGGAGTTCACGATCGCGTCGCCATCGGCCGCCGCGACCGCGACGGTGCGGGTGATCGAGGCCCTCGACGGCCAGCTCGTCACCGGGTGCCTCCGGCTGCCGGTGCCGGTCGTGGATGGCCGGCTGCGGGCCGACCCGGAGAACGACGTCCTCACGATCGCCGTCGTCGACCGCTACGACGACCGTCCGCCCGCGGTGGCCTTCATCCGCAACGTCGGCCTGCGGCAAGGGGCGATCGCCTCGAGCGTGGCCCATGATTCGCACAACATCGTGGCCGTGGGCGCCGACGAGGCGTCGCTCGCCCGAGCGGTGAACCTCGTGATCGCCTCCCGCGGCGGCCTCGCGGTGGCGGGGCCGGATGGCGACGCCGTGCTGCCGCTGCCGATCGCGGGGCTGATGTCGGACCGTCCGGGCCTTGAGGTCGCGGCCGCCTACTCCGACCTCGATCGGCGGGCCAAGGCGCTCGGCTCCGGCCTCACGGCCCCGTTCATGACGCTCTCGTTCATGGCCCTGCTCGTGATTCCCGCGCTCAAGATCGGCCCCGCGGGGCTGTTCGACGTCGAGGCGTTTCGTCCGGTGGGGCTCACCGACTGATGCGTGCGGCGGCCTACGATCGCCACGACCCGCAGGGTCGCCGTCCCGACGTGGCGGCCGACGCGCGGCTACACTTCAGACGTGGCCATCGCCGGGCTCGCCCGGTCTCCTCCTGCCGGTCATCTCCTCATGCGTTCTCCCGCCTCCTTCCGGACCTGGGGTCCGTCGCTCCGCTACTTCCTGCCCATGGTCGCCGTCGCCTTCGGCCTCGCCTGGGCGGTTTCGTCGTCCGACCGGGCCGCGGAGCCCGCGGCGGCGACCGCGGTCACGGCCCTCAAGCCGGTGATCGGCGACGAGACGGCCGGGGAGCGGCCGATCGAGGCCGCCTACGGGATCCCCTCGGCGCCGACGCTGATGCTCTGGCGGCCGTTCTGGCCCCCGGCCGGCTGACGGTCCGCGAGCGCCGCAACCACGGCCGGGTCGGGCCGTTGAAGGCTCGTGAACGCGTCGCCTGACTCCGTCGCGGGTGCGATCCCGAAGATCGCGATCGTCGGCGGCGGGCCGGGCGGCCTGTTGACCGCGTTGTTTCTGGGCCGGGCCGCCAGCCGCCCGCTGCGGATCACGCTCTTCGAAGCGGCCGACCGGCTCGGCGGCAAGGTGCTCACCCCCTCGTTCGCGGCGGCTCCGGTCCGCTACGAGGCCGGCGCCGCGGAGCTCTACGACTACTCGCCCGTCGGCGACGACCCGCTTCGCGACCTGGTCGCCGAACTCGGCCTGCCCACCGTGCCGCTCGGCGGCGCGACCGTGGTGATCGACGACGCGGCGATCGCGAACCTCGACGACCTGGCCGCCGCGCTGGGCGGGCCGGCCCGCCGCGAGGTCGAGGCCTTCGACCTCCGCGCCCACGGGGCCATGTCGCCCCGCGAGTTTTACGCCTCCGACGAGGGGATGACGCCGTTGCCCGGCCCGTTCACCGCCACGCTCGCCGGCATCCGCCACCCCGCGGCGCGGCGGTACGTGGAGGCGATGATCCACAGCGACCTCGCCACCGAGCCGCACCTCACGAGCGTGTCGTACGGACTGCAGAACTACCTGATGAACGACCCGGCCTACCTGCGGCTCTACGGCATCGCCGGCGGCAACGAGCAGCTGATCGCCGCCCTCGCGACGCGGATCGACGCCGACGTGCGGCTCGGGGCGCGGGTCGCGGAGGTCCGTGCCGAGGCCTGTGGCCGGTACGTCGTGGGCATCGCCGGGCACAGCGGCCCCGGCGCAGCGGGGCCCTTCGATGCCGTCGTGATGGCGCTGCCGCTGCAGCACCTCGGGGCGGTCGCGTTCTCCGGCGCCGGGCTCGCGGCGGCGATCGCCGGCCATGTCCGGCGGTTCGACCACCCGGCGCACTACCTCCGGATCACGGCGCTGTTCGCCGAGCCCTTCTGGCGGGGCCGCATCGACGGGGGCTACCTGATGCTCGACGCCTTCGGCGGCTGCTGCCTCTACGACGAGTCGGCCCGGGAGCCGGACTCCCGGCACGGCGTGCTCGGCTGGCTGCTCGGCGGCGCGGCCGCCGAGGCATGGGCGGGCCGCGACGACGGGGCCCTCGTGGACGCGGCGCTTCGGTCACTGCCCGCCTGGCTCGGCGCCGCGCGGCCGCACCTGCTCGAGGCGCGGGTTCATCGCTGGGTCGGCGCGGTCAGCGCGCTGCCCGGAGGCTGGCGGCCGCCCGGCGTCGATCGCCGGCATCGTCCGGCCCCCGCCCGGCATCCCCGCCTGTTCGTCGTGGGCGATTATCTGTACGACAGCACGCTCAACGGCGTGCTCGACTCCGCCGACCACGTGGCCGGCTGGCTCGCCGCGGAGTTCGCCTGACCAACGCCCGAAGGACTCGCATGATCACCAACGAGCGCGGGGTGCTCGAGCCGACGGCGGCCGTCGCGGGCCTGCCCCCCGACACCGTCGTCGAGCGCAGCCCGCTCGCCGACGGCGGCGTGTTCGAGTTCGCCGCGGCGGTGCCGCCCGCCGCCGAAGAGGCCGATCACGACACCCTCACGGCCGAACTCGTGGGCCGGGCCACGTCGTGGGTGCAGGCCGCCACGCCGGGCGGCGATCCGCCCCTCGTCGTGCCGCTCTACGGCACGCACGTGATCTGGACACCCCGGCGGGCCGTGGCCCTCGGCCCCGCCGACCGGCTCGCGGCGCTGCGGATCGCGGTGCACGAGTTCACCGATCGCGAGGCCGAGCTCCGCGACGTCGAGCGGCGGATCGCCGCCGGCCTCGAGCACGTCGATGCCGACGCCCCCCTCGCGTTCGCCTTCGACGAGCAGGCGCTGCCGCGGCGACGGGAGCTCGCGGCGCGGTTCGCCGACGCGATCGCGGTGCGGCGCCGGCTCGCGGTGCTCGCCCCGGTGCTGCAGCGTCCGGCCCCGCATCCGCCCACGCTCGCCAGCCAGCTCGGCGAGCGGCTCCGCGACCGGTCGCGGGTGGTGGACCGCCTGGACCACGCCGGCGAGCAGGCCGACCTGCTCGAGCGGGTGTACTCCGGCTGCGGCGACCGGGTGGCCGAGTTCGTGTCGTCGCGGCGGCACGCCGCGCTCGAGTGGGTGATCATCCTGCTGCTCGCGGTGGAGATCGTGCTGATCACGGTCGACCTGCTCGCGACCCACACGCGATGAGCGGGCGCCGCGCCGCGAGCCGGCTGGTGTCGATCGACGTGCTCCGGGCCAGCGCCATCGTGCTGATGACGCTCGTGCACTTCGTCGAGAACCTCGCCGGCTCCTACGACGTCGAGAGCGGGCCCTTCATCGGCGCCAACCGCTACTGGTGGATGCCGACGGGCTTCGCCGCGCCGCTGTTCACGTTTCTGTCGGGCGTGAGCTACCGGCTCTGGGCCGACGCCCAGGCCGCCCGCGGCCGCGACAGCGACGAGGTGTCGAAGATCACGGTCCGCCGCGGGCTGTTCCTGATCCTGTTCGGCTTCCTGTTCAACATCGTCGTCTGGCTGCCGGAGGACATCTTCAACTGGGACATCCTCACGCTCATCGGCACGGCACTGCTCGCGCTCGACGTGGCCCGGCGCACGCCGCCGCTCGTGCCGGCCGTCGCCTGCGGCCTGCTCATCGGCCTGGCGCCCACGCTGCGGGCGGTCGCCGGCTACCGCGAGTTCTGGGCCGCGGGCTTCTTCGACTACGACTTCACGTTCGGGGACGTCCTGCTCGGCTACCTCGCGACCGGCTACTTCCCGGTGTTTCCCTGGCTGGCGATGCCGCTCGCGGGTTTTCTCGCGGCCCCCGTGATCGTCGGCCGCGATCACCCGTCCGCCCGAGAGCGCGTCGGGTCCGCCGCCCTGGCGGGCGGCCTGCTCGTCGCCGCCGCGCTCGCAACGATGGCGGCCCGGCCGCTCGTGCCGGCGGGCCTCGTCACGCACGACCAGCTGTGGGCGATGTTTCCGCCGACCACGGCCTACGTGCTCGGCACCATCGGCGGCGCGATCCTGCTCGGGTCGCTCCTCCATCGCCTCCTCGATTCCCGCGCCGCCGCCCCCGGCCCGCTTCTGCGGATCGCCGGCGCGATGAGCCGCCACTCGCTCTCGCTCTACGTGCTCCATCATGTGGCCCACGTCTGGCCCCTGTGGCTCGTGGGCTTCGTGGCCCGAGGCGACGCCGACGCCTACTGGCAGGTGGCGATGCCCGCCTCGGCGGCGATCGCCTGGGCGGTGGCGTTTCTCTGTCTCGCCGCGTGGCTGGCGGAGCGGATGGACCGGCCGGGCGTCCCTTCGGCAGAATCGCTCCTCCGCTGGCTCTGCGAACCGTAGCCGCCGGCGTTGCCCGCCAGGAGTGCCCACGTGAGCCGCACGACGACCGGTCGCCTCGCGTGGATCCTGCTCGACTGGGCGGCGAGCGGCTTCTCCACGGTGCTGATCACGCTCGTGGTGGCCTACGTCGAGCGGATCGTGTTTCCGGCAGGCGGGCCCGGCCTTCCGGCCGGCGTCGTCTGGGCGTGGACGCTCGCCGCCGCGATGCTCGTCTCCGCGGTGCTCGCGCCGCTCGCGGCGGCCTGGGCCGACCGCCGGCACGCGCAGCAGCAGGCCGTCGTGGCAGCCACCGTGGTCGGGGCGGGGGGGCTCGCGCTGCTCGCGGCGGCGCCCCCGGCGATGCAGGGGGCGGTGATCGCGGCGGTGATCGTGGCCTGCGTCGGGTTCGACCTCGCCCAGGTGTTCACCGGCAGCCTGCTGCCGCGGATCGCCGACGACCGCGATGCCGACCGGCTCTCCGCCTGGGGCTTCGCGGCGGGCTATGCCGGCGGGGCGATCGCGCTGCTCGCCGCCACGGCGGTGGTCGGAGCCCATGCCCGCCTCGGGCTCACGGCGGCCGGCGGCCTGCGGGCCGCGTTCCTGCTGACGGCCGCGTGGTGGCTCGTGTTCTCGCTGCCCGCCGCCTG
>JBIIMU010000003.1:0-25176 GCA_044337845.1 Pirellulales bacterium
ACGATCGAGCCTCCGACAGCGGCCCCGGCCGCCGCCCGTCCCGTGGCGCGCGGGGCCTGCTCTCCGTGGTGATCCCCTGCCACAACGAGCAGGAGGTGATCGACTCCACCCACGCGCGGCTCGTCGAGGTGCTGCCGGCGACGGGGCTGGACCTCGAGATCGTGTACATCGACGACGGCAGCCGGGACGGCACGCTCGAGCGGCTCGAGGCGATCGCCGCCCGCGACCCGCGCGTGGTGGTGATCGAACTGGCCCGCAACTTCGGCCAGCAGGCCGCGATGTCGGCCGGGCTCGCCGCCGCCCGCGGCGATGCGATCGTGATCACCGACGCCGACCTCCAGGATCCGCCCGAGGTGATCCTCGACATGGTGCGGAAGTGGCGGGACGGCGTCGACGTGGCCTACGGCCGGCGGCGGTCGCGGGAGGGCGAGACCCGCTTCAAGCTCGTCACGGCGAGCCTGTTCCATCGCCTGTTCGCCTGGCTGATCCCCTATCCGATGCCGGTCGACACCGGCGACTTCAAGCTCGTGGACCGGGCCGTGGCCGACGCGGTGGTGGCGCTGCCCGAGCGGCGGCGGTACCTCCGCAGCCTGGTCCCCTGGGCGGGATTCCGGCACGAGCCGGTCTGGTACGACCGGCACGCCCGGGCGGCCGGCGTCACCAAGTACTCGCCGTGGAAGCTGCTCAGGCTCGCCGGCGACGCCCTCGTCCTCTCCTCGGATGCCCCCATCCGCCTGACGTGGGTGGCCGCCGTCGGGCTGACGGCGGTCGGCCTCGGCGGCGCCGCGGTGGCCAGCGCGGCGGCGTGGCTCGGTCCCGACCGGGCCGGCGGACCGTCGCTCGCCGCCGTCACGGCGGTCGTGGGCCTGGTGGCCGCCGTGCAGACCGCCGCCGTGGCGATCGTCGGCGAATACGTGGTGCGGACCTATCGCGAGGCGCAAGGCAGGCCCACGTGGGTCGTCCGCCGCACGATCGGGCCCGGCCGAGCGGCGACCCACCCCACCTCGAAGGCCGCGTGACGCCGGCGGGTCACTTCGCGGCGAGCGCGGCCTCCACTGCGGTGATCACCGCCGGATCGTCCGGGGCCACGCGGGTCTTGAACCGCCCCACGACGGCGCCGTTGCGGCCGATCAGGAACTTCTCGAAGTTCCAGCCGATCGCGCCGGGCGGGTCGGCCGATTCGGTCAGCGTCTTGTAGAGCGGCGGCATGTTCGCTCCCTTGACCGTGATCTTCGAGAACATCGGGAAGGTCACGTGGTACTTGGAGGAGCAGAAGTCGGCGATCTGGGCGTCGGTGCCGGGCTCCTGGCCCAAGAAGTCGTTGGCGGGGAATCCGAGCACCACGAGCCCGCGGTCCTTGTAGGTGTCGTAGAGCTTCTGGAGGCCCGCATACTGCGGCGTGGCGCCGCACCGGCTCGCCACGTTGACCACGAGCACCACCTTGCCGTCGAACGACGCGAGGTCGACGGGGCTGCCGTCGATCGCGGTCATCGTTCCCGTGAGGGGCGACGCGGCCGCCACGAACCGTGCGGCGGCCAGCTGGCAGCAGAGGATCGCGAGCAAGGCCGGGACGATGAGCCTCATGGCTGGTTCTCCAGGGAAGAAAAGGGACCTCGGAACTCGTGCATTCAAGGCGCCCGGCCCAGCGGCGTCCAGCGGTCGAAGGTGGCGGCCTGGCCGAGCGCCTGGCCCGACTCGTCCTCGAGATTCCAGACGATCGCCTTCTCGATCATGAACCGCCGACCGGTCTTGGAGATCCGCACGCCCGAGTAGTCGTCCACAAAACCCTCGCGGGAGGTTCGCTCGAGCAGGCGGGCTCGTTCGTCGCGGTGCACCGGCTCGGCCGTGAGCCGCGACGGCGTGCGGATGAGCGTGTCGGGCGCCATCTCCCAGAGTTTCAGGGCGGAGGCGTTGGCATACGTCAGCAGCGGGTCGGGCCCGGTACCGTGGGCGACCACGACCACCGGGGCCCGAAACAGGGCCTCGGCCACGACCAGATCGGACCCCTTCGCGGCAACCAAGTCCCGGCCGAGGCGACGGCGAAACGACTCCACGATCAGCCGGGCCCGCGCGACCCACTCGGGACTGCTCCAGGGTTCCACGCCGGTCATGGAGGGCAAACGAGGGGGGGGTGGGGGGGCCGATTCGCGCGGAACCCGCGGGTGGCGTCCCCCCTCCAGACTACCCACCGGTGACGCAACCTGACCAATCCGGCCTCCGCACGTGGCCACTGGGCATGGCCAACCGGACCAAACACTCCCCACCCGCGTACGGAAATACGCCAGAACTGCGAAATCAATTCGCATTTTCTGTGAAAGCAGGTACCATCCGCGAAGAGCCCCCGTGGCCGGGGACATCACGCGGACCGCCGCCCATGGCAGCGCAGGACATCACGTCGCAGCAGGCTTCCCCGTTCGCCCGCCCGGGCTCCCGATTTGGCGGGCGGGCGGAGAAGCGTTGGCCCCGACTCGAGGGCACCTCCGAGGCGGTTCGCCGACTCGAGGAAAACATCGCCCGCGTGGCGACGTTCGACTGCTCGGTCTTGATCACGGGGGAAACCGGGTGCGGCAAGGAGGAGGTGGCGCGGGCCATCCACGCGGCGGGCCCCCGGCACGACAAGCCGTTCGTGGCGATCAACTGCGGCGGGCTCGTCGCCGATCTCGCCGAGAGCCAGCTCTTCGGCCACGAGAAGGGGGCCTTCACGGGCGCCTTCGGGGCCTCGCGGGGCGCCTTCCGAGCGGCCGAGGGGGGCATCATCTTTCTCGACGAGATCGGCGAGCTGCCCATCGACCTGCAGCCGAAGCTCCTCCGCGTGCTCCAGCGGTGGGAGGTGACGCCGGTGGGTTCCACCGAGGCGCATCCGATCGACGTGCAGGTGATCGCGGCGACGAATCGTGATCTCGAGGCCGAGGTCGCGGGCGGCAGCTTTCGCGAAGACCTGCTCTTCCGCCTCAACACGATCCATCTGACGGTGCCTCCCCTCCGCTCGCGTCAGGAAGACATCCCCCGATTCGTCGAGCACTTCGCGGCGCACTTCGCCCGCGAGTACGGACGGCCGCAGTGGATTCCAGAACCGGCCGTGCTGGAGCGGTTCATGCGGCACTCCTGGCCGGGCAACGTCCGCCAGCTCGCCCAGACCGTGCAGCGGATCTACGTGTTCGAGGATCGCGTCGACACCGTGCTCACCGAGGTGTTCGACGCCGCCGCCGCCCCCGCGGCCCGGTCGCTCCCGGTGCCGCAGCCGACGACGGCCCCGGCCGAGCCCGTGGTCAGCCCCATCGAGGCGGATCCCAGGGTGCCCGTGTTCAACCTCGACGAACTGCGACGGCTGGCGGTGCGTCAGGCGCTCGACTTCACGGGCGGCCATCGTGGCCAGGCCGCGGCGCTGCTGGGCGTGTCGCTCAACACGATGACGCGACTGGTGGCCGAGTCGTGTCCCGAACTGCCCGCCAAGTCGGGCCGGAAGCGGACGCCGCCCCCGGTGCGGCCGAAGTGACGCTCGCCGGCCGCGCTGCCAGCCAGGCGGCCACCACGAGGGCCGCCGCCAGGCCGAGAAAGGCGAGCGCCCACGGGCTTCGCCTCACGCGCACCCGCGTCAGCCCGCGCCGCAGCCGGCGGCTGAACTCCGCCCAGGTCTCGGCCGATGGCCGCGAGCCGGCGGCGATGATGCTCACCGTGCGGGCCACACCCCGGGCGTCGAGGTGCAGCTGCAGGCCCCGCGTGGGCAGGGCGGCCGCCTCGCCGGCCCAGCGGGCGGCCGGATCGATCCGGGCGACCACGTCGGCCAGCAGCGGCCGGAGCTGATCGAGCCCGACGTTGTAGACGACCAGCCGAGGCCGGGCCGCGAGGATCGCGAACGCCACCAGGATGGCGAAGGCCGCCAGCAGCGCCGCGGCGGTCCAGGCGGAGGCGCCCGTGAGCGGCTGCAGCACCGCGAGCGGCCCCGCGATCACGAGCCCCGACACGCCTGCCGCCAACAGCAGCGCATCCCAGGCCCCCGAGAGCACCACCGGGCGGCGCCGCAGATGCAGGCCGGCGATCACGGCGAGGTAGGCGGCGAGCGGCAGCATCGCGACCCAGAGCGGCACGGCCGCGAACAGCAGCCTCATGCCCGGCCTCCATCGGTCCGGGCGATCACCGGCGCCAGGCCAGCCAGGCGAGGAACACGAGCCAGCAGGCGACCAGGGCGGCCGCCGCCAGGAACGGGCCCCGGCCGCTGCGGTCCCGAGATCGGGTCGCCATCAGACGGGATCCGGCACCACGAACGACAGGTCGCGCGCGAAGGCGTCGTCGAAGTCGTAGACGCCATGAAAGTCCTCCCGCTTGTCGGCCTTGGTCTTCCGCATCTGACCGATCTCGATCATGTTGAACACGATCTCCCCGAAGTCATCGGTGCGGCGGATGCCCCAGGTGGCCAGCACGGTCGGCGCGAGAAAGCCGTACTGCTGCAGGCCGTAGCGGCGGGCGGCCTCGCAGAGCTCCTGACCCGACACGTGCCGCTCGGGCTGGCGGCGCGACCGCCGCCGGCTCCGCGGCTTCGCGGCCGGCTCCTCGACGGGCATCGGCTCCAGATCGCCGCTCTCGGGCTCGTGCCCCATGCCGAGCGACTCCTGGGCGAACGTCAGCGCCTCGAGCACGAACAGGTAGGCGTCGAGCGTGTAGCGGCGGTCACGCTGCAGCAGCTGAAACAGCGGATGGGACGGATCGACCAGGGGCATGCGGCGGGGCTCCGAAAACACGCGGGTCTCGGAGTATAGCCGACGTCGAACCCGGGAGTCAGCGGACGGCCGCCGCGGCCGGGGCCGCGGCCGAGGACTGCAGGTCCTCCAGCACGTACTTGTAGCCGAAGGGCGTCATCGGCTTGGCGAAATCCCGGAACATGTCGAGCCCCTTGTCGATCAGGTTCGTCCGTGGATCGAACTGGTAGACGTCGCGATCCTGCCCGCCGGGCTTGTAGATCTGGATCGCGAAGGGCATCAGGTCGCGCTGCAGGATGAGCTCCACCTTCGAGAAGTTGGCGGCGTCGCGCTGCTGGCGTGGCAGCGCCTCGAGCCAGATCTGGTCGCGGACGTTCGGCGGGGTGATGATCCGCATCCAATACCGCGCCTTGAGCGTCTGGGCCTTGGCGCCGAACACGAATGGCAGCGGCCCCTCGCTGATCGCCATGCCCCGCATGTCGGGCGGCAGCTTCGTCTCCCGCAGCTGCCGCTCCGGATGGCGAAACTCATAGATGCTCTCGCCGTTGCAGACCCAGTGCTCGCCCGCCTCGCTGCCCCGCGTCTCCAGGCGGCGCGTCTCGGGGTTCCACTGCTTCACCTCCTTGACCCGGAACAGCCCCTTGTCGGGGGCGGCGTACTTGAGTTCCCCGATGCTCTCGACGAAGGCCTGCCGCTCGCCGTTGGCGTCGACGGGGCTCCACGCGTTGTACTCCCACTTGTGGAAGGCGCACGACCATGTCTGCACGGCGGCGTTGCGGGTCTCCCAGGCCGCCAGCAGCTGGTCGAGGGCCGCCTGCTGCTCGGGCGTGAGCGGCGGTGGCTGCTGGATGGGCGGGGCCACGGCGGGGGACGCGGGCGCGGCGGGGGCGACGCCAGGCTGCTGCGCCCCGGCCGGCCGTCCGAGGCAGGCGATCAGGGCGACGGCGGCGAGCAGCAGGCTGCCGCGGCACACGAGCGAGTGGCGACGAATCATGGGGCGACTCCGCTGGGCAAGCCGGGAAGGCGGCGGACTCTAGCAGGGACCGATTCCCCGGGCGAGGCCGATTCCGGCGGGCCGACCGGGGTCTCCGCCGGCCGCTCGTCAGGCCTCCGCGGCGACGGCGGCCCGCAGCTCCGCGAGCTCCCGGGCGTATCCGCCCGAGAGGATCGGGAACCTGCACCAGGTCTTGGGATCGAGGTTCTCGTCGTCGAGGTGGAACGACGGGGCGTACCGCTCCCGCTTCCACTGGTTGCGGCTCCAGAGCGTGAAGAACCGCTCGGTCCAGGCGGCGAGACGGGTGGGGGCATGGCTCGGAAACTGCCGTGTCAGCCGCCGCCACGCCTCGAGGGGCGTCTGCTTGTCGCGGATCGCCGACCGCTCGATCGCGTCGAGCACGTCGTACGGCATCAGGTCGCCCTCGTCGGTCTGCCCGGCCCCCGGGGGCCGCAGCTCCGCGGTGGGCGCCTGCCCGTTCACGGCCGCGAGCGCCGCAATCGGCCCCAACCCCTCGGGGCCGGCGTGCTCGAGCCACCGCAGCCAGCTGCGGAGATAGGCCTTGTCGATCCCGGCCAGCGGCGCGATGCCGCCGGACGTGTCGCCGTCCATCGTGGCGTAGCCGACGGCGGCCTCGGACCGGTTGCTGGTGGAGACGAGCAGCGCGCCCCCGATGTTGGCCAGCATCCACACGCCCGGCGACCGGACGCGCGCCTGGATGTTCTGCAGGGCCACGTCATCGCGGTCCCACGACAGCGGCCGGCCGACGGCATCCGTGACCAGCGATTCGTAGGCCCGCACGATCCGCTCGACGTCGAACTCGCGGAAGGTCGCCCCGACCGCCTCGGCCAGACCGCGGGCGGCGGATCGCGTGATCGCGCCGGAGTTGGCGGTCGACTGGTAGACGCAGGTGAGGGTCGCGGCGACGAGGCGCCGCACCGCGTCGGGCCCCGCGGCGGGGGCCGCGACCCCGAGGCGGCGGGCCGTCTCCGCCGGGCCCAGCTCGTCCGCCGCGAACCGCACGGCGAGCGCCACCAGGCAGGCCACCGCCGAGGAGTCGGCGCCGCCGCTGGCCGAGACGACGAAGCCCCGCGCCCGGCTCTTGCGGGCATAGTCGAAGAGACCGAGCGCGACCGCCCGCGTGAACTCCTCCTCCTTGACGTGTGGGCCGTGCTCCCACGCGTCGCGGCCGTCGCCCCCGACGGCCGGGGCCGACGCCGGCGCCGACGGCGCGAACCGGACCTCGACCCGGTCGCCTTCCGCCGCATCTGCGACCGGGTCGATCGCCAGCCGCCCCTGCGCGAATCGCAGCGCGTCGAGATCGACGTCGGCGACCGTGAGGGCCTGGCCGCCGAAGCAGAAGCGGCGGCCCGAGGCGAGCATCGTGCCGGCCGCGGCGACGAGCACTCCCCCGTCGTAGATGGCGCGGCCCGCCTCGTTGCCCACGAGATTCGCGTACACGTAGCCCGCCGCGAACGCCCGCGAGCCGTCCTGGACGAACCGGCGGCGGATCTCGTCCTTGCCGAAGGCGAAGTGGCTGGCCGACGGATTCAGGATCAGGTCGATACCCCGCGCCGTGAGCGCGGCGCCCGGGCGGTCGGCCACCCACGCGTCCTCGCAGATCTCGAAGCCGACCCGCACGCCGCCGCAGTCGAACCGCAGGTCGCCGACCGGCACGTCGCGGCCCGCCACCGACAGCGTGGCCCGCCGGCCCCGCACCCACGGCCGAAACCAGCGGGGCTCGTAGTGGATGCCGTCACCGGCGAGGTTCTGCTTGCAGACGATCCCGGCCACGCGGCCGTCGACCACCAGCGCGGCGGCGTCGTAGAGGCCGCTCTCGAACCGCACCGGCAGCCCCACCGCCACGGCGATGCCGCGGGTCGCCGGAGCGATCTCCCCCAGCACCTCGAGCGCCGTCCGCTGCACGCCCGGCGACCAGAAGGCGTCGTCGCAGCCGTAGCCCGTGATCGCCAGTTCCGGCAGGCAGAGGATCGAGGCCCCGGCGTCGCGGGCCGCGGCGATCGCGGCCACGATCCGGTCGCGATTGCCGTCCCAGTCGAGGGGCGTCTGGTTGACCGCGCAGCCGGCGACGCGAATCAGGTTCATCGTGAAGCTCACCGGAACGAGGTCGCGAAGGGCCGCCGCGGACGGTGGCCGCGCGCCCGCTCGTCCGCTCAGCCCGGCTCCTCCAGGTAGGTGTAGCCGCCCAGCCCCTCTTCGTAGAACTTGAGGAACCGGCCCGCCTGGCCGTCGCAGATCCGCCCTTCGCGGACCGCCTGCTCGATCGAATCCCGGAGCCGCTGCACCAGCTGGTTGGAATCGAACTCGACGTAGTCGAGCACCTCCCGCACGGTGTCGCCCTTGATGACGGCGTCGACCACCACCTCGCCGCGTTCGTCGGTGCTGACGTGCACCGCGTTGGTGTCGCCGAACAGGTTATGGAGGTCGCCGAGGATCTCCTGGTAGGCGCCGATCAGGAAGGCGCCGAGATAGTAGGGCTCGTTCTGGCAGGCATGGAGCGGCAGCGTCCGCTTCACGTCCCGGCGGTCGATGAACTGGTCGATCTTGCCGTCGGAGTCGCAGGTCACGTCGCCGAGCACGGCGGCCCGCGTTGGCCGCTCGCCGAGCCGGTGGATCGGCATCACCGGGAACAGCTGCTTGATCGCCCAGCTGTCGGGGATCGACTGGAACAGCGAGAAGTTGCAGAAGTAGGTGTCGGAGAGCGTGGCCTGGAGCCCCTCGAGCTCCTCGGGCATGTAGTCGAGCGTTCGTGCCAGCTTGGAGATCCGCCGGCAGCTCGCCCAGTAGAGGTTCTCGACGGCCGACCGCTGGTCGAGCGGGAGATAGCCGCTGGCGAACAGGTTCATCGCGGTGTCGAGCGACTGCTGGGCGTCGTGGAAACTCTCCAGCAGGTTGCGGACATTGATCCCCTGGTAGGTCTCCCAGAGATCGTGCAGCGGCTGCTCGGCTTCGGCGGGCGGCTCGGTCACCTCGGCCGTGCCCCCCTGCTCCGACACGCCCAGCACGCCGAAGATCAGCATGCTGTGGTACGCGACCACGGCCCGGCCGCTCTCCGACACGATCGTCGGATGGGGCACCCCGGCCTCGTCACAGGCGTTCTGGATGTGCGCCACGACGTCGTTGGCGTACTCCTGGAGGCTGTAGTTCACGCTCGACTCGAAGTTGGTCTGCGAGCCGTCGTAGTCGACCCCCAGCCCCCCGCCGACGTCGAGATACCGCAGTCCCGCGCCCCGCTTCGCGAGCTCCGTGTAGATCCGCGAGGCCTCGTTGAGCGCCGCCTTGATGTGGCGGATGTTGGTGATCTGGCTCCCCTGGTGGAAGTGGAGGAGCTGGAGGCAGTCTTCCATGCCCCGGGCCGCGAGCACCTCGAGGCCCTTCACGATCTCGCTGGCGGTGAGTCCGAACTTGCTGCGAAATCCCCCGGACGACTGCCAGCGGCCGCTGCCGCGGGCCGCCAGCTTGACCCGCATGCCGATCCGCGGCCGCACGCCGAGCTTCTCCGCGTAGTCGAGCACGAGCTGCAGTTCCGAGAACCGCTCGACGACCGGGATGATCCGCCGCCCGATCTTCTGGGCCAGCATCGCGGTCTCGATGAACTCGGCGTCCTTGAAGCCGTTGCAGATGATCGGCGTGTCGTTGTCGGCCAGGGCGATCACCGCCAGCAGTTCGGGCTTGCTGCCGGCCTCGAGACCGAACCGGTAGGGCTTGCCGAATCGCAGCACCTCCTCGACGACCTGCCGCTGCTGGTTGACCTTCACGGGATAGACGCAGCAGTAGTCGCCGCGGTATCCGCTCTCCTTCATGGCGGCGGTGAACACCCCGTGCAGTTCGCCGAGCCGGTGCTGGAGGATCTCGGCGAATCGCAGGAGGATCGGCAGGTCGATCCCGCGGACCTGCAACCGATCGACGAGCTGCTTGAGGTCGATGCTCTTCGTCGGGTCCTTGTCGGGGTGGACGAGCAGGTGCCCGTTGGGACCGACCGAAAAGTAGCCGTTGCCCCAGCGGGCGACCTCGTAGAGGTCGGCGGAGTCGGCGGTGCTCCAGTGCTCGAGTTCGAGGTCGGCGGCGGCCATCGAGGACCCTCTGACCAGGGACGAACGGGGCGGCGACGATCGACGTCCCGAAAGCGCCCGGGAGAGTGTATCGTCGCCGCGGGCGGCGACCATGCCAATCCCCGCCGCGCGGGCCACCGGCTCAGACCCGCACGCGTGTCCACCCGCCGTGCAGGAAGATCGCGAGCATCGCGAGTCCGCGCAGGGTGAGGTCGATCGCCATCGCGATCCACGCGCCGCGGGCCCCCAGCCCGCATCCGGCGACGGTGCCGAGCCCGCCGGGGAGCGGGACGACGTCCCACGCCAGCACCATGGCCAACGGCAGGCGGATCATGGCCAGGCCCACCAGGTTGACCAGCATGGGCGGTCGGGTGGCTCCGCCCCCGCGGAGGCCGCCGGAAATCACCATCAGCAGGGCCAGCGGCGGCTGGGCGAAGGCCACGATCCTGACCAGGTCGGCCGCCAGGCCGGCCACCGCCGGCTGGGCCGCCGCCCCGCCCACGAACCAGCCGGCCAGCGGCTCGGCATACCAGGAGAACGCCAGCCCCGCGGCGGCCATCAGGGTCATGCACGCGATCGCCGCCGCGCCCACGCTCCCGCGGGCCCGGCGGTCGTCGCCGGCCCCGAGAAACTGCCCCGCCAGGGTCGCCGAGGCCACCTGGAAGGCGCTGCCCGGCAGGAAGGCCAGCGACTCGATCGTCACGGCGACCGAGTGGGCGGCCGCATCGACGTTTCCGAGTCGGTTCACGATCGAGAGAAAGGTGAGGTGACACGCCGCGTTGCAGACCGCATCGATTCCGGCCGGCGACCCCACGGACAGGATCCGCCGCCGGAAGGCCCGATCCCGTCGCCAGTCGCTCCGCCGAGGCCTGAGCCCCCGACCAGGGCGGGCCAGCAGCCAGACGACGCACGCCGCGCCGCTGGCGTAGCCGGCCAGCGTGCCCCAGGCGAGGCCGTCCCAGCCGAGCCGGGGCAAGCCGAGCGCCCCGGTGGCCAGGGCATAGCTGGCGGCGGCGTTGACGCCATTGACGATCGTCATGGCAAGCAAGCCGCCCACCATGTCGCCGGCTCCGCGGAGCGAGGCCACGCCGACGGCGATCAGCATCATCGCCGGCAGCGCCGGCAGGACGATCGCCAGGTACCGGGTGGCGAGGTCACCGCTTCCCGCGGGCAGGCCGAGGAGGGCGACGACCGCCGCGCCTTGCCAGGCGGCCAGGCAGAGGACGGCCCCCGCCAGCACGCCGGCCACGAGCATGCACTGCGCCACGGCCCGCCGGGCGCCGGGCATGTCGCCCGCGCCGACGCTCCGCGCCACCAGCGCCGTCGCGGCCGTGGCGGGGAGCGTGAACGCCACCGGCAGAAACGCCAGGCAGTAGGCGACCAGCCCGACGGCAGCGAGGGGCTCCGCATCCGTGAACAGGTTGCCCGCGAGCCACTTGTCGACGAACCCGACCGACAGGCCGAGCAGCTGCTCGGCGAGCACGGGCAGGACGAGCTTCAGGAGGGGACGGAGCGTTCCGGGAGTGGCGACCACCGAAACCGTGCCGGAACTCGACGCCGCGGCACGGGGCGATCCATCGGCGGCAGTCAGGCGAACAGTTCCTTGATGACCTTGCCGGAGTTGGCGATCTTCATCGGACGTCCGTTCTTGGCGGTGAACGTGGTCTCGAGTCCGATGCCGAGGGCCTTGAGCACGCTCGCCATCAGGTCTTGGGACGAATAGGGCTCGGAAACCACCTCCTTGCCATCCGAGCTCGTCTCACCGACGACCACGCCCCGCCGGAACCCGCCGCCACCGACCGCGACGCTCCAGCTGCGGGCCCAATGATCCCGGCCGGCGCCGCCGTTGATGTTGGGCGTGCGGCTGAACTCTCCCATCCACATCACGACCGTGTCGTCGAGCATCCCGCGGTCGGCGAGGTCGGCCACCAGGGCGCTCATCGCCTGATCGAGCACCGGCAGTTTCTGGTTCTGGAGCGTCGGGAAGATGTTGGCGTGGTTGTCCCAGCCCCCGAGATCGACCTCCACGAAGGGCACGCCCAGTTCCACGAGCCGCCGGGCCATCAGGCACCCCTTGCCGAACCCGTTGTTGCCGTACCGCTCCTGAACCTCCTTCGGCTCCTTGGCGATCTTGAAGGCCTCCATCTGCTTGCTCGTCATCAGCTTGACCGTCTTGTCGAGCACCTTGGCGTGATCGTCGGCCGACGGGCCCCGACGCTCCCCGATGAAGCGGCTCTCGATCGTGTCGAGCATCGCGAGCCGCTGCTCGAGCCGGGCGCGATCGATGCCCATGTCGAGATTACGGACGTTGCCATTGGAGTCGACGACGAAGGGCGACCACGTCATGCCCAGGAATCCGGGCCCGACGCTGCCGCCGCCCACCGACACGAACGGCGGGATCTCGAGGTGGGGCACCTGGTCGGCAAGTTCGTGGGCGATCACCGCGCCGTAGCTCGGATGCTCCACGTTGGGGCTGGGCACGTAGCCGGTGTGCATGTAGTACCGGCCGCGCATGTGATCCGCCTCGCGGGTGCTCATCGAGCGGACGATGGCCATGTGGTGCATCTGCTTGGCCATCTGGGGCATGTGCTCGCAGATCTGCACGCCGTCGGCCGTGGTCGCGATCGGCTTGAACGGCCCCCCCGTCGGTGCGCCAGGCTTGAGGTCCCAGATGTCCATGCTGCTGGGGCCGCCCCCCATCCACAGCAGGATCGCCGCCTTGTGCCGCTTCCGCAGGTCGGTCGCGTTGGCGAGGATCGAGTTGGTGAAGGCCGTGGCGGGTGCGGCCAGCGCGGCGGCGCCCGCGATGTGGTTCATGAAGTGGCGACGGCTCATGTCGGCCGGCAGGTCGATGAATCGCGACATCGCATGGCTCCCCGGGGATCGCGGAAACGGGCCTCCACTGATCGTTCGCCGAACTCAGTATCCCTTATTCCCGGGCAGAACGCCAGTTTGGGGCGGGGTGGCGCAAGGCTGTCCTGCGCCGGGCCGCCGCCCTGGATGGCCGACCCGCTCACTCGAAAGGATGCACGGGCCATGGATGGCCGTCCCACTCACCAGAAAGGCTGCACGGGCCATGGATGGCCGACCCGCTCACCAGAAAGGCTGCACGGGCCATGGATGGCCGTGCAGCCGTATGTTCAGTGCTTGATGATGAACTCGTTCGAGTTGAGCACCGCCCACCACACGTCCTGGAGCGCGCCCACCACGTCGCCCTTGCGGGCCACCACCATCTTGTTCGCCGTGGTGAGTTCCGGGGCCGAGGGCTTGCGGGCCAGGGCCGCCAGGTAGAGCGTCTCGATCTTCGCCGAGTTGCTGATGGGGCTGCTCGCCACCCGGTCGAGAAAGCCCCCCTTCCCGGTCGAGACGGCATCCTTGATCATGTCGCCGTTGAACATCATCAGCACCTGGGGGATCGAGCCGTTGAAGGTGGTCGCGTCGTCGCCCTCGTCGGTTCCAAAGGCGATGACGAACTGTGACAACCAGGCGTCCTTCTTCTTGGCGGCCTCTTCGGTCCGGGCGGCCTGGTCGGCCTCCGTCGCGGTCAGGAGCGACTCGTAGAGCTCCTCGGCCTGCATCTGCCGCAGGTAGAACCGCGTGAACTTGGGCTTCTCTCCGAGCGACGGATCGTCCCGCAGGTTCGCCGCCGTGGACCGGCTGGAGAGCGCGTAGGGCTTCGAGAGCACGATCCACCGCGCCAGCTCCTTGAGGTCGAAGCTCTGCTCGCGAAACCGCTCCGCGAGCCCGTCGAGCAGCTCGGGATGCGACGGCGGATTGTGCTCGCCCAGATCGTCCACCGGCTTGGTGAACCCGTATCCCAGAAAGTGGCCCCACATCCGGTTGACGATCGCCTTGGGAAACGAGGGGCTGGCCTTGATCAGCGCGGCCAGTTCCCGCCGCCGGTTCACCCCATAATCCCCGCCATCCGCATCCTTCGCGGGCAGATAGCCGGTCCGGGAGATTTCCGTCCCGTCCACGAACACGGGATACGCCACCTTCATGAGTCCATTCCGCAGCTCGTAGTAGAGTTCGGCCTCCTCGGGGTTGCCTCCTTCGCCGGCGAAATCCTCGTCGACCAGCTCGACCCACTGCACGTCGTCGGTGCCCCCGCGCTTCCGCAGGGCTCGGGTCTGACGGAAGAAGGCGTTCATCTCCCAGAACTGGTTCTGCTTCCCCTTGTTGAACGGGTGGTTGTGGCACTGGGTGCACTGGACCTGCAGCCCGAGAAACACCTGGGCGGTCTTGGCCGTCGCCTGCACCCCGTTCTCGACACCCATCTCCTCCATCTTGCCGCTGAGGAAGTTGGTGGCTCCGTTGAACCCGTCGACATCCTTGCGGTTGGCATTCGCTCCCGTCGCGGTGACGAGTTCCTCCATGAACCGGTCGTAGGGCACGTTCTTGGAGAGGGCCCGACGGAGATACTGCCGCATGCCGGGCCGATTCACCCGCTCGTTCGTCACGTCCCGGCCGATCAGCACCGTGGTCCAGACGTCGGTCCAATGCCGCGAGTACTCGTCTTCGAACTCCTCGCCGAGCAGCCGCGTCACCAGGTCGGCCCGCTTCGTGTCCGACTTGTCGCCGAGGAAAGACTTGAGCTCGTCGATCTTCGGTATCCGTCCGACCAGGTCGAGGTAGACCCGCCGGCACCACTCGCCGTCGGAGGCGTCGGCCGACGGCCTGAGCCCCGCTTCCTCCCAGGAAGCGGCGATCCGCTCGTTGATGTACTTGACCTGCGGGATGCCGTAGTGCTCGGCCTCCGCGGCCTTCTCGTCGCCGCGTGCCACCCCGGCGGCCGACACCAGCACCAGTGCGGCGATCAGGCAGTTCGACGGCATCGTCTCGACCTCCGCGGTGCGGCCGAAACCCTCGAAACACCGCATCCAGGCGCCTGCCCAGACGGCGATCGAACCCGGCCGCGGCTCCACCGAAGTCTATTCGCCGTCGCAGCCCGAGCCTATTCCCGCGGCCCCTGCCTGCCGGAGACCCGGCTCAGGTGCCCACGGGGCGGGCCGACTCGACGCGGGGCCGCTGGGGCCGCCCGGCCGAGGCTTCGGGCCCGACGAACTCGAGAATCGCCCGAGGGCCCGCGTCTCCGAGACGGGGCGTCGCGAGCTTCAGGATCCTCGTGTATCCGCCCGGACGGTCGACGAACCGGGGCGCGACCTCCTCGAACACGATGCGGGCGGCCTGCTTGTCGCCAAGCAGCTGCACGACCCGTCGGCGTGCCTTGACGGCGGGAGCCATGGCCGCCGCCCACTGCTTCCACTGCTCGCTCGTGCGCCACTGCTTCCACGCTGCGGAATCGCGGGCGGCCGTCGTGCCGTGCACCGAGGCCCGCTGCGCGGCCGCGAGGCCGTGCTTGGCGATCGTCACGCACCGCTCCACGAGCGGACGAACTTCCTTCGCCTTGGCGAGCGTGGTCACGATCCGCCCCGGAACCTTCGCGGCCCCCGGCTCGTCGGCCTCCGCCTTGCGAGAGGTCAGCATGAGGGCGGACGCGAGGTTCCGCAGCAGCGCACGCTGGTGCGAAGGACTCCTTCCGAGCACCCGGCCTTTACGACGATGACGCATGGCGATGATTCTCCGGCAGTGACAGTCTGTCTGTAGTGGCTGGCGGCGTCCGTGGACACCGAGTTGATCAGGCGCCGGCGCCGGCCGGCACGTCCATTCCAAGCCGCAGGCCAAGCTCCTGCAGCTTCTCCTCGATCTCCTGCAGCGTCGTCTCGCCGAAGTTCCGAACCTCGAGCAGCTCCTCGCGGGAGCGGGTCACCAGGTCGCGAAGCGTCTTCACGCCCTCCTCGTGCAGGCAGTTGCTCGCCCGGAGCGACAGCCGCAGGTCGGAGATGAGCATTCCCAGCCGGCTCTCGAGCGGCGCCTCGACCCCGGCGAACAGGCTCGAGATGCTCGGCAGCGGGACCGCGGCGCCCGGCTTGGTGTAGCCGACGAAGGGATTGAGGTGCTTGCGGAGGATCTTGGCGGCCTCGACGAGGGCCATCTCCGGCGTGACGGTGCCGTTGGTCCAGATCTCCATCGTCAGCTTGTCGTAGTTCGTCTTCTGGCCCACGCGGGTCTCCTCGACCTCGTACTTCACGCGGGTCACCGGACTGAACACGGCGTCGACGGGGATGATGCCGATTTCCTGGGACGCCTGCCCCTGCTCGCTCGAGGGCACGTAGCCGCGACCGTTCTCCACCACCATCTCGAGTTCGAACGGCACGTCGTCCGTGAGGGTGGCCAGCACGAGATCCTTGTTGATCACCTCGACCGCCTCGTCCGTCTGGATGTCGGCGCCGGTCACGGGCCCCTTGGTGCTCTTCTCGACGCGCAGCACGCGGGTCGAGTCGCTGTGGTTCTTGACCACGAGGCTCTTCACGGCCAGCACGATATCGGTCACGTCTTCGAGCACGCCCTTGATCGTCGTGAACTCGTGGAGCGCGCCGGAGAGCTTGATCTGCGTGACCGCGCTTCCCTCGAGGCTCGACAGCAGCACCCGGCGCAGGCTGTTGCCCACGGTGGTGCCGAAGCCGCGCTCGAACGGCTCGGCCGTGAACTTGCCGTACGTCGGCGTCAGGGACTTGGGGTCGGCCGTGACCGCACCGGGCAGCTCAAGACCACGCCAGCGGATATGCATGCGTCGCTCCTTGGGAAATCACTTGGAACAAAGCTCGATGATCAGATTGGCCTGCACCGGGATCGACACGTCGTCGGCGGCCGGCAGGCGATCGACGCGCCCCTCGGGAATCGCCCCTTCCACGCGGGACAGGAAGTCGGGCACGTCGCGACGAAAATCCGCCAGCGAGCGGTGGACGAGCTGCAGGCTCTTGGCCCGATTCTTCACCCGGACGAGATCACCAGCCTTGACGAGATAGCTCGGCACGTCGACCCGCCGGCCGTTGATCGTGATGTGGCCGTGCAGAACCATCTGCCGGGCGGCCGAACGCGAGGCCGCGAAGCCGAGCCGGTGCACGACGTTGTCGAGCCGCCGCTCCAGCAGCGTCATCAGCGTTTCGCCGGTATTGCCGCGACCCCGCTCCGCCCGGGCGAAGTAGGTGCGGAACTGCCGCTCGAGCACGCCATAGTAGTGCTTGACCTTCTGCTTCTCCCGCAGGTGCAGGCCGTAGTCGGTGGGCTTGGGCCGACGCTTCTGCACCATGCCCGGGGGCGTGGGCCGGCGCTCGATGGCGCACTTGGAGGTGTCGCAGCGGCTCCCCTTCAGGAAGAGCTTCAGGCCGTCGCGGCGGCAGAGTCGGCAGACAGGTCCGGTGATGCGTCCCATGGTTCTCGACGAGGCTGGTCAGGGTAGAAAAGGTGGTCTCAATGGCGGTCAGGTGCGGCCCGAAGGGCCAGGTGCGTCACACACGCCGCTTCTTGGGCGGCCGGCAGCCGTTGTGCGGGAGCGGCGTGACGTCCTCGATGCTCTTCACGTTCATGCCGGCGGCCTGCAGGGCGGTGATCGCGCTCTCGCGGCCGCTACCCGGCCCCTTCACGCGAACCTCGAGCTCCTTGACGCCGAACTTGGCGGCCTTCTCGGCGGCCTGCTGGGCCGCACACTGGCCGGCGAAGGGCGTGCCCTTGCGGCTGCCCTTGAATCCGCACGTACCGCCACTGGCCCAGCAGAGCGTGTCGCCCCGGGTGTCGGTGATGGTGACGGTGGTGTTGTTGAAGCTGGCCACGATGTAGGCGATCCCCGCCGTGACGCTCTTCTTCTTGGCCTTGGCAACCTTCGACATGCTTTCGTACTTTCGCTCGTGGAATCAGTGCTGAACGGATGGGAGGGACGAGGGCATGCGGGCGACTCGCCCCGCACGACCTTACTTGAGATCCTTCACGCCCTTCTTGCCCGCCACCGTCTTCTTGGGGCCCTTGCGGGTCCGGGCATTCGTGCGGGTGCGTTGGCCGCGAACCGGCAGACCACGGCGATGACGCAAACCGCGGTAGCTGCCGATGTCCTTCAGCCGCGAGACGTTCTGGGCGACCTGCCGACGCAGCTGGCCTTCCACGGTGTAGTCCTTGTCGAGCAGCGCCGCGAGCCTGGCCAGCTCGTCCTCGTGCAGGTCACGAGCCCGACCGAGCGGGTCGATGCCGGCCTTGTGGCACAGCTCCCGGGCGACCCGCGGGCCGACGCCGTAGAGATACTGGAGCGAAAAGATGGTCTTCTTTTCGGACGGGATGTCGACACCCATCAGACGCGGCATGGAAGAAACTTTCCGTTGTTCAAGTGCTCAATGACGTTGCGACGACCGACCCACGGCCCCTGCCTGCCCGCACCGTCTCGGCCGACGGACGGCCGGAGGCATGCGAGCACCCTTTCGGAAACCGACGACCGGCGAGCCGGCGACGACGGCTTCCCCGCCCCGGCGTCCGCCGTCACCCCTGACGCTGCTTGTGCCTGGGGTCGGCGCAGACCACGAACACGACGCCACGGCGCCTGACGATCTTGCACTTATCACACATGCGACGAACGCTGGCGCGAACCTTCATGGACGAACCCGTGGCAGGCGGCTGGGGGGCCTGGGACCGATCGAGGGAGGGACAGGAACCGAGCCACAGACTATAGAACGCCCTCGGGGCGGTCACAAGGGGGTGGCCTGAATCCGGCGAACGGGCGGTTTTCCCCGGTCAAGCCGGGGCGGGCTCAACCGGCTCGAGCCGCTCGCCGGCGGTGGGGGGGGCCGTGAGGACGACCGGCCCTGCCTCAGTGATGGCGATCGTATGCTCGAAGTGCGCGCTGGCCCGACCATCCACGGTCGACTGTGTCCAGTGGTCGGCCAGGACGCGGACCTTCTTGGATCCCATGTTCACCATCGGCTCGACCGCGATGACGAGCCCCGGCTCCAGTTCGAAGTCGTGGTTCTTCCGGAACGCCGGGGTGCAAAAGTTCGGCACCTGGGGATCCTCGTGCATGCTCCGGCCGATGCCGTGGCCCACGAAGTTCTCCACGACCGAGAACCCGTGGTCGCGCACATAGCGGGCCATCTCGACGGCGACGTCGCTCCAGCGGTTGCGGCTCGCCATCAGCTCGATCGCCAACGCGAGAACACCGGACGTGCAGTCGAGCAGTCGCTGGACATCGGGCTCGACCTCCCCGACCGGATGCGTGACCGCCGAATCGCCGCACCAACCGCCGAGACTGCAGCCGGTGTCGATGCTGATCACGTCACCCGACCGCAGCTGCCTGGGCCCCGGAATCCCGTGCACGACCTCGTCGTTGACGGAAATGCAGCACACGGCCGGAAACGGCACCTTCCCCGGAACGCCCTTGAACAGCGGGATCGCGCCATGGCGAAGGAAGAACGACTCGACGGCGGCGTCGATTTCGCCCGTGGTCACGCCCGGCCGCACCATCTCCCTGGCGACCTGATGGGCACCCCAGACCACGAGCCCTGCACGACGCATGAGGGCGATTTCACGGGGCGAGCGGAGATTCACCACGACGACATTCACCTCGACGGAACCGGAATCCGGGCGACCTTCCCGATGCTGCAGTATACCGCCGCGACGGGGGGCGGCGACGACGTCAGCGCACCCGCGCCGCCTGCTCGAATCGCTTCACGGCCGCCTTGACGCGGTCGAAAATCTGGTCGGCCGTTCCGAGGCCGTCGATCGAGGCGAGCTTGCCCTGGCGGGCGTAGTAGTCGAGGAGCGGCGCGGTCTGCACCTCGAAACTGGCGATTCGCTTCCCGAACACCTCCGGGTCGTCGTCCTCGCGGCCCCGGGCCAGCATCCGTCGCACCAGCTCGTCGCGCGGCACCGCCAGTTCGATCACGCCGTCGACACTGATCGCCCGCCGCTCGAGCAGGTCGTCGAGCGTCTCCGCCTGGGGCAGGGTTCTCGGAAAGCCATCGAGCAGGCATCCGTGCCGGCAATCCGGCGCCTGCAGCCTCCGACTCACCATCCCCACGATCAACGGGTCCGGGACGAGATGCCCCTGATCCATGTACGACGCCGCCTCGATGCCCGCCGGGGTCTTCGCCTTGACCTCGGCGCGAAGCATCTCGCCGGTCGAGAGGTGCGGAATCTTGAGCAGATCCACCAGCCGCTGGCACTGCGTGCCCTTCCCCGCCCCCGGCGGTCCGATGAGGATGATCCGCATGGCGAGTCACCTGGCTGACGGCAGGTCGTCGCCGCTGCACCGCGCGAGCGGCCCGCGGCGGCGGGGCCGCATCACCCCTTCTCGAGCAGGCCGCTGTAGTTTCGCATCACGAGATGGCTGTCGATCTTCTGCACCAGGTCGAACGCCACGCTCACCGCAATCAGCAGTCCCGTGCCACCGTAGAAGCTGGCGATCTGGGCCGGGATCCCCAACGCACCGCCGACGATCGTGGGAATCACCGCCACCAACGAAAGGAACCCGGCTCCGACGTACGTGATCCGCTCCATGACGCGTTCCAGGTAGTCGGCCGTGCGCTTGCCGGGGCGATACCCCGGGATGAAGGCGCCGAAGTTCTTGAGGTTGTCCGCCATCTCCGTGGGATTGAAGGTGATGGCCGTCCAGAAGTAGCAGAAGAAGTAGATCAGGGCGATGTAGCACACCGTGTAGAGGTACGACTCGCCCCGCATGAATGAATCGTGCAGCGCCCGCAGCACGTCATTGGTCGGGAAGACGTTGCTCAGATACTGGAAGATGAGCTGCGGAAACAGCAGCAGCGAACTGGCGAAGATGATCGGCATCACGCCCGCCTGGTTGACCCGCAGGGGCAGATACTGCCGCGTTCCGCCGTAGACGCGTCGGCCGCGGACGTGCTTCGCACTCTGGGTCGGGATCCGTCGCTGACCCTGGGTCATGAACACCACCCCGGCCACGACGCCCACGAACAGCGCCGCCAACACGAGGAGCGTCTCCACGCCCATCTTGCCGCCGCCGCCACCGAGCTCCCAGGAGGTGTCCTTGCCCAGCTCGATCAGGGCGCTCGGCATGCCCGCGAGGATACCGGCCATGATCAGCAGGCTGATCCCGTTGCCGATGCCGTACTCATCGATCTGCTCGCCGAGCCACATCAGGAAGATCGTCCCGGCGGTCATCGTCATCACGGCCACGAACTGCCACACCAGCGGCAGTCGGCCGTCCACCAGGAAGGCCGACGAGATCAGCGGCTGGTCGCCCACGCGCTGCGATGCCAGGAAGGCGACGTACGCCCAGCTCTGCACGATGCAGATCAGGACCGTCGCATAGCGGGTGTACTCGTTGATCTTCTTGCGGCCCGCCTCGCCCTCCTTCTGCAGACGCTCGAGCGGAGGCCAGACGGTTCCCAGCAGCTGGAAGATGATCGACGCCGAGATGTAGGGCATGATGCCGAGGCCGAAGATCGTGGCCTGCGACAGGTTGCTCGCCGAGAACACGGCCACCGTCCGCAGCAGGTCGCCGATGCCGCCCGACTCGTTGGCCAGCTGCTTCATGGCAGCGGGATCGATCACGGGCAGGGGCACCTGCCAGCCGATGCGGTAGATGGCCAGAAGCCCGAGCGTGAGCAGGATCTTCTGCCGCAGCTCGGGGATGGTGAAGATGACGCGAAGTTTCTCGAGCACGGGACCGACTCCTCCGTGGAACGCTGCGGCCGGACGCCGATACCCTACCCGCCCGCGGGCTTTTTCCGCGACGCCTTTCCGACCTTCCGCACGAGCGGAGCCGGACCGGGCAGTTCCGTCACCGTACCGCCGGCCGCCAGGATCTTGGCCTTGGCCTGCTCGCTGAAGTGGTGGGCCGACACCTTCAGGGGCCTGTCGATGTCGCCTTCGCCGAGGATCTTGACCTGCTGCCAGATTCCCTTCGCGAGCCCGGAGCTCCGCAGGGTCGCGGGGGTCACTTCCCCGCCCGCCTCGAAGGCCTCCGCGAGCTTGCCGACGTTCACCGCCTTGACGATCAGGCCGTGGGCATTGTGAAAGCCGCGCTTGGGGATGCGGCGAATGAGCGGCATGCAGCCGCCTTCGAAGATCGACGGCGACGACCAGCCGGCGAGCTGCCCCTGGCCCTTGTTGCCTCGGCCGGCGGTGCGACCACGGCCCGAACCAGGACCGCGACCCACCCGCAGCCGACGGGTGTTCTTGCGGATGCCCTTGTTGACGTCGTTGAGTTTCATGACTGGTCTGTCTCGTTGGGGTCGGCGCTGCGCGGACCGGTGGGGATGATCAGGAGAGCGACACGCCCCGGAGCCGCTCGACTTCGGCCTTGGTGCGGAGCTGCTTGAGGGCGTCGAGGGCCGCCTTCACGAGGTTCACGGGGTTCGTCGAACCGTGGGCCTTCGAGAGCACGTCGTGGATGCCGGCCGACTCGCAGACGGCTCGCACGGCGGCGCCGGCGATGATCCCCGTTCCCGGTCCGGCCGGCAGCAGCACGACCTTCGCCGTCTCGTAGCGGCCTTCCACGCGGTGCGGGATCGTGCCCCCCTCGACGGGCACTTCGATCAGGTTCTTCATGCCGTCCTTGATGGCCTTCTCGACGGCCGGGGGAACCTCGTTGGCCTTCGCATAGCCGCAGCCCACCTTGCCACGGCCGTTGCCGACGACCACCAGGCCCGCGAAGCTGAAGCGACGCCCGCCTTTGACGACGGTCGCGCACCGCCGGACCTTGACCACCTTTTCCACGAACTCGCCGGTCCGGGATTCTTTGCCTGTCGACACGAGGAACTACCTCCGAGATGCTGGACGGATGATGCCGGCATGGCCGGACGCGTGGTCAGAACTCCAGGCCCGCCGCGCGGGCCGCGTCGGCCAGGGCGGCAACCCGCCCGTGATACTTGAACGAGCCTCGATCGAAGCACACCTTGGTGATGCCGGCCGCCTTGGCCCGCTCCGCCACGGCCTTTCCGATCGCCTCGGCGGCCTGCTTGTTGCCGCCGAAGCCCACGCCGTCCCGAAGCTGCTTGTCGAGCGAACTGGCCGCCGCGAGCGTGCGCCCCGTGGAATCGTCGATGACCTGGGCCGCGATGTGCTTGTGCGACCGGAACACCGACAGCCGCGGCCGCTCCGTGGTCCCACGAATCGAACGACGAACTCGGTATTGGCGGCGCTGCCGCTGCCGGAGAATGGTGCGAGAATGATCCATGACCGTTGTCCTTACTTGGTGACCGCCTTGCCAGCCTTGCGGCGGACCTGTTCGTTCTCGTAGCGGATTCCCTTGCCCTTGTAGGGCTCGGGCTTCCGCAACGACCGCACCTCGGCGGCGAACTGGCCGACGAGCTGCTTGTCGATGCCCTTGATCGTGATGTGCGTCTGGTCGGGGCAGGCCACCTGCAGCCCGGCAGGAATCTCCACCTGCAGTTCGTTGGCGAATCCGACGCGGAGCTGCAGTTGGTTCTTCTGGATCGCGGCCAGGTAGCCGACGCCGACGATCTCGAGCTTCTTCTCGAAGCCCTTCGAGACCCCCTCGACCATGTTGGCCGCCAGGGCCCGGGTGAGCCCGTGGACCGAACGGGCGATCCGCGCGTCGCCGTCACGGCTCACGAGGAGCGAGCCGGCGGCCTGATCCACCGCGACCGACACGGCCGGGTGGAGGGAGTGTTCGAGTTTGCCGAGCGGTCCCTCGACGACGAGCGTACGGCCGGACACCGACGCCTTCACGCCCTTGGGAATCGCCACGGGAGCCTTACCGATACGGGACATCGCCTGCCTGACCTTTCCGACTACCAGAGCTCACAGAGAACTTCGCCACCAAGCTTCTTCTGACGGGCCTCGCGATCGCTCACGACGCCGCTCGAGGTGGACAGGATCGAGATCCCGAGGCCGCCGAGCACGGGACGCAGCCGGGCCGACCGGCTGTAGACGCGACGGCCCGGGGAGCTGACCCGCCGAATGTGCCGAATCAGCCGCTCGCCGTTGGGGCCGTACTTCAGTTCCAGCTGCAGCCGCGGGACGGGATCGGACTCGACCTCACGCCAGTCCCAGATGAAGCCTTCGCGCTTGAGCACTTCGGCCAGCCCACGCTTCACCTTCGAACTCGGCACCTCCACGGTGGCGCGTTCGACGCGCACCGCGTTGCGAATGCGGGTCAGCATGTCGGCGATGGGGTCGGTCATCATGTCGAGTGGGCCCTTCTCTGAAATCTCGCTCGTCTGAGCTGTGCGGTGCTTCGATCCTGTCGGGCGCGGCCGCCCATCACCAACTCGCCTTCTTGACGCCCGGAATGCAGCCCTGGTCGGCGAGCTTCCGGAAGCAGATCCGGCAGGTGCCGAACTTGCGGTACACGGCCCGCGGCCGACCGCAGAGCATGCAGCGGCGGACGGCCCGCGTGGAGTACTTGGGCTTGCGCTTTGCCGCGGCGATCTTCGATTTGCTTGCCATGATTCTTCAGTGCGTGCTGCGGATCCGAGGCCGGTGGTGGTCTTGGCGGACTGGGGAGATGGGCCGCTACGCCGCGGCGTCCCCTTCCTTCTTCAGAGGCATGCCCATCGCGACGAGAAACCGCCTGGCGTCGTCGTCGCTGCGGGCCGTCGTCACGAACGTGATGTTCATACCCTGGGGGCGGGTGTACTTGTCGGGATTGATCTCGGGGAAAACCATCTGCTCGGAGAGGCCGAGGCTGTAGTTGCCGTGGCCGTCGAACGCGGTGCTGGACAGGCCGCGGAAGTCGCGCACCCGCGGGAGCGCGACCGACACGAGCCGGTCGAGAAACTCGTACATCCGCCGGCCGCGGAGGGTGACCTTGCAGCCGATCGGCAGATTCTCGCGGAGCTTGAAGCCCGCGACGGCGGCCTTCGAGATCGTGGCGATCGGCTTCTGGCCGGTGATCTGCGCCAGGGCGCCGAGCGCCTCCTCGAGATACTTCTTCTCGGTCACGGCCACGCCCACGCCCATGTTCAACACGATCTTCTCGAGCCTGGGGATCGCGTGCGGGTTCGTCGTGCCAAGCGCCGTGGCGAGTTCGGGACGGACCTTGCTCATGTAGTGCTCGAGCATGCGGGGCGTGCCCGCCGGTTCCGCGGCGGCGTCGCTCGTTGCCTTCGTCTTCTTTGCCATCGTCCGAATCCTCGATCGATCCTGGTGGTGTGGTATGCGCCCGTGCGGCCGGCTGCCGCGGTGGTTATGCCTTCGTCGCCCTGGTCGTCGCCCTGCCGGCCCGCGGCCGCCGGAGCGCACCGAGATCCGCTCCGCACTTCCGACAGACCCGCACTTTCCCGCCGTCCGCTGTGACCTTCGCGCCGAGGCGGGAAGCCTTGCCGCAGGAGGTGCACACCACGAGCACGTTGGAGGCGTCGATCGGCATCTCCTTGCTGAGCCGGCCGCCCTGCGGATTCTTCTGGCTGCGGCGGATGTGCCGGTAGACGCGATTGACGCCCTCGACGACCACGCGCCGCCTGCCCTCCTTCTCGGGGAGCACCTGCAGAACCTTCGCGCGGGTGCCCTTGGCGTTGCCCGTTCGCACCTCGACCATGTCGCCCGACCGAATCAGCATCACACCACCTCGCTCGCCAAGCTG
>JBIIMU010000112.1:0-7399 GCA_044337845.1 Pirellulales bacterium
GCGTAGCCCAGGCGACGGGCGTCGAGGGCGGTGTCCGCCACGCAGACATCGGTGGCGAGGCCGGCCAGCACGAGCTCCCGCACGCCGGCCGCCCGGAGCAGCTCGTCGAGGCCCACCGGCGTCGTGCCGTCGGCCTCGAAAAACGCCGACGTGCCGTCGCGATCCCGCTGCACCCCCTTGCGGATGATGCCGGCGTGCGACGGGATCTCGAGCCCGGGATGGAGCCGGGCGCCGGCCGAGCCGGCGACGCAGTGGTCGGGCCAGAGCATCTGCTCGCCCGAGGGAAGCATGATCCGACTGAAGGGCTGCCTCCCCGGGTGGCTCGATGCAAACGACACGTGGCCCGGCGGATGCCAATCCTGCGTGAGGATCACGCGGCCGAACTCCCCCAGCAGACGGTTGACCACCGGCAGGATCGCCTCCGCGTCGGGCACCGGCAGACTGCCGCCGGCGCAGAAGTCCACCTGCACGTCCACGATCACCAGGGCGGCCGTCATGGGCATGATCCTCGAAGGCTCCGCCGAAATCCTACCCCGGCTCGCCGGAGCCCAGAGCCCCGGGAGGGCGCGATTTTCGGACCAGCTCTCGAGGTCCTTCGAAACCATCGTGTGCAGCGCGTCTCTGCGCTCCGGCGACGACACGCGTCGGAAGGAACCGCGAACGCACGCTGCCGGTGTATACTGCACGAATGAGCGAGTCCGTGGGTTCATCGTTGGACCAGCCGAACGAGACGACGCGGGAGAGCAAATCCGCCGACGGACTCGACCGCTCGTCGTGGCCCGTCTGGGTCGGTCGGGTCGGGGATCCGCAGCCCAAGGCCGATTACTCCGCCCTCACGCCATCAGAGCGGATCGCACTGTGCTGGGAGGCAACCAAGCAGGCGTGGGCCCTCACTGGAAGGGACCTGAATGAATCCGCATTTTGTCGAGATTCTGAAAGCCTTTCGCGACGAAGCGGTTGAGCACCTCGTCATCGGCGCTCATGCACTGGCCGCCCATGGCCATGTGCGGGCGACGCTTGACATCGACATCTGGGTGAAGCCCACCGATGAGAACGCGGGTCGCACATGGCGAGCGCTCCAGCGGTTTTGCGCACCGCTCTCCAAGATGAAGCCGGGTGATTTCGCCGAACCGCAGGTTCTCTATCAGATTGGCCTGCCACCGAGTCGGATCGACATCATGACAAGCGTCACTGGACTCGAGTTCGACTCGGCGTGGCCGAATCGGATCATGGCGACGTTCGGCGATGTCGTCACTCCCGTACTCGGACTCGACGACATGCGCACGGCGAAGCGGGCAGCGGGGCGACTCAAGGACCTCGCCGATCTCGAGGAACTGGGCTAACCTTCGTCCGACGAGTGAAGCGCGGGGTCGTGCCATGCCCGCCCCCGGTCATGGCCTCGAAGAACCTGCATTGCGTGATCGCCGCCCCGGGGGCCACAATCGCCGCCGTTCCGGGCGGCCGATTCGCGGCGCCCGCATGACAGGACAACCTGACGGAAGCGGAGGCGCGATGGCGACGGCGGAAGCGACGAACGGACTGCCGAAGATCGAGGTCTACAGCACCCTCACGCGGACGAAGGCGCCGCTCGTCACGGTCCAGCCGGGCCACGTGGGGATGTATCTCTGCGGGCCCACGGTCTACAAGCCGAGCCACATCGGGCACATGGTCGGCCCGGTGATCTTCGACACCGTCAAGCGGCACCTCGTCTACTCCGGCTGGCAGGTGACGTGGGTGGTGAACGTCACCGACGTGGACGACAAGATCATCGCCGAGAGCGCCGTCCGCGGCACCACGATGGCGAAGCTCGCCGAGGAGATGACGGCCGACTACCTCGAAAACCTCGCCACGCTCGGCGTGACGGGCATCGACCAGATGCCCAAGGCCACCGAGCACATCGGCACGATCATCGCCTTCATCGAGGGGCTCGTCGCCAAGGGCTGCGCCTACGCCAGCGACGGCGATGTCTACTTCGACGTCACCCGCGATCCCGACTACGGCAAGCTCACCAACCGCACCGTCGAGAGCATGCAGGGCGAAGGGGGCTCCACCGCCGATCGGAAGCGGTCGGCCGCCGACTTCGCGCTCTGGAAGAAGGCCAAGGCCGGCGAGCCCGCCTGGGAGAGCCCCTGGGGCCCCGGCCGGCCCGGCTGGCACATCGAATGCTCGGCGATGAGCAAGGCGATCCTCGGGCCCCACTTCGACATCCACGGCGGCGGCCTCGACCTCGTCTTCCCGCACCACGAGAACGAGATCGCCCAGAGCGAGTCGCTCCACGACTGCCCGATGGCCACCTTCTGGATGCACAACGGCTTGATGCAGGCGGCCGGCGCCGCCGGGAAGGTGGGCGGCCGCCCACGGGGTGAGGCGGGCGCGGCCGACGACGCCGCGGCTCAGGCGGCCACGAAGATCTCCAAGTCCACCGGCGCCGAGCCCTTCAAGAAGCTGCTGGAGCGACACCGCCCCGAGGCGATCCGGGTGCTGCTGCTCTCCACGCACTACCGCAGCCCGATCCACTTCGGCGAGGAGCCCCTCGGCGAGAGCGCCCGGGCGCTGGAGGCCTTCGAGCGGCTCTTCGCCCGCTTTCAGCGGGTGAGCGGCAAGGACTTCTACGCCCTGCCCTGCCGCGACCGCCGCGCGGGCGACGCGGCCGTGGCGGCGGCGGGCGACGAGGTCAAGGCCCTGCGCGAGAAGTTCCTCGCGGCGATGGACGACGACTTCAACACGGCGATCGCGATGGCGTCGCTCTTCGACTTCGTCCGCGTGGTCAACAAGTTCATCGACCAGCACGGCCTGGAGGCGAAGAAGCCGGCCGCCGAGCTGGCCACGCTCGACGCGATGATGCTCACGCTCCGTGAGCTCACTGGCGTGCTCGGGATCTTTCTCCAGCCGCCGCAGCCGGCCGGCGGCGCCGACGAGGGCCTGGTGGCGAAGCTGATGGACCTCGTGATCGAGATCCGGGCCAACGCCCGCAAGGCGAAGGATTTCGCGACCGCCGATCTCGTGCGCACCAAGCTCACCGAGGCGGGCATCGTGCTCGAAGACCGCCCCGACGGCACCGGCTGGTCCCGGAAGTGAGCGGCCCCCGCCCGGCGGCCTGACCGTCAGGCGCCCGCCTCGATCACGGGCAGCGGCACCGCCCCCTGGCCATCCGCCGCGGCCATGTCGCGGATCTCCTGCGAGATCTTCATCGAGCAGTACTTCGGCCCGCACATGCTGCAGAAGTGGGCGCTCTTGAAGGTCTCCTGGGGCAGCGTCTCGTCGTGATACTTCCGCGCGGTCTCCGGGTCGAGCGACAGCCGGAACTGCTCGTTCCAGTCGAAGGCGAAGCGGGCGCGGGAGAGGGCGTCGTCGCGGACCCGCGCGTTCTTGCGGTGCCGGGCCAGATCGGCCGCGTGGGCGGCGATCTTGTAGGCGATCACGCCCTGCTTCACGTCTTCCGCGTCGGGCAGGCCGAGGTGCTCCTTCGGGGTCACGTAGCAGAGCATCGCCGCGCCGCTCCAGCCCGCGAGCGCCGCGCCGATGGCGCTGGTGATGTGGTCGTAGCCGGGGGCGATGTCGGTGACCAGCGGCCCGAGCACGTAGAAGGGCGCCTCGTCGCACTCCTCCATCTGCCGCTTCACGTTCATGTCGATCTGGTCCATCGGCACGTGGCCGGGGCCCTCGACCATCACCTGGCAGCCCTTCTTCCAGGCCCGCCGGGTGAGCTCGCCGAGCACGTGCAGCTCCGCGAACTGCGCCTCGTCGCTGGCGTCGGCGATCGAGCCGGGCCGAAGGCCGTCGCCGAGGCTCCAGGTCACGTCGTACTGGCGGAAGATGTCGCAGAGATCCTCGAAGTGGGTGTAGAGCGGGTTCTGCTGCTTGTGGGTCATCATCCAGCGGGCGATCAGCGAGCCGCCCCGGCTCACGATCCCGGTGATCCGCCCCATCGTGAGGTGGAGGTGCTCCTGGAGCAGCCCGGCGTGGACGGTCATGTAGTCCACCCCCTGCTTCGCCTGCTTCTCGCACATGTCGAGGAAGTGCTGCGGCCGCATGTCGTCGATGTCGCCGCCGAGCTCCTCGAGCATCTGGTAGATCGGCACCGTGCCGATCGGCACCGGCGAGGCGTCGATGATCGCCTGGCGGATGGTGTCGATGTCCTTGCCGGTCGAGAGATCCATCACGGTGTCGGCGCCGTAGTGGACCGCCATGTGGAGCTTCTGGAGCTCGGTCTGCTCGTCGCTGGTGACCGCCGAGTTGCCGATGTTGGCGTTGATCTTCGTGAGCGCGGCGATGCCGATCGCCATCGGCTCGAGCCGCTTGGTGAGGTGCACCGTGTTGGCGGGGATCACCATCCGTCCCCGGGCCACCTCGCTTCGGATCAGCTCCTCCGGGAGGTCCTCGCGCTGGGCGACGAACTTCATCTCGGGGGTGATCTGGTCGGCGCGGGCGGCTTCGAGCTGCGTCATGGGTGGTCTCCGGGCGGGGGGCGCCGCGGCTCCTCCGCGGTGATGCAAGATTAGCAAATCCCCGGCGGCGACGCCGCGTCAGAGCGTCTTGAGGTACTCGAGCACCGCGGCCTTCTCGGCCTCGGTCAGCACGTCGGGAAAGTCGTGCCCGGCGGCACTCTTGCCGGGCTGGCGGGTGTCGAAATAGGTGCGGCGCACGGCGGGCAGCAGCCGGCCCGGCGGCAGGTCGGCGAGTTCCTCGACCTCGAGCCCCACGCGGGCGTCGTCATAGCCGGTGGGCGTGCGCCGCCAGACCACCGGCCGCTCCGCGGGATGGAGCACGTGCCAGAGCGTCGGCACGGAGCCGTTGTGGAGGTACGGCGCGGTCGCCCAGACACCGTCGAGCGGCGGCGCCACGTAGCCGGCGGGATCCTCGCGGCCGCGCACCGCGTCGGCCTCGGCGCCGAAGTGCCCGAACCAGCTCGCGTTGAGATCACCCCGTTCCTTGGCGGTGAGCGAGTCGAGCCGCACGCGGTCGGTGCCGACCTCCTCGATCGGGATCACCCGGTCGGGATACCGGCCGGAGGGGCCGTAGGTGCCGTGGCACGACGCACAGTGCTCGGCGAAGACGGCCGCCCCGCGGTCGGCCAGGCTCCGGTCGACCGGGCCCTTCCACTTCGGCGGCTCGAGCGCCGCGATCCACGCCTCGATCGCCCGGAAATCATCCTCCCATTCGCGGAACCGCTCCGGTCCGTTTTCCTTCACCAGCAGAAACTGCATCAGCACGCGGTGCCCCTTCGCGGCGAACCCGTCGGCGTAGAGCGTCGCCCGCCGCCGGTAGTGCCACCAGGCGGGCGCGTCCATGTCGTGGTGGACGAGGTCGAATCGGGGCGGCCGCTGCACGATCGAGAGGTCGGGATCGCGGTGCCGCATCAGGGCCACGCCGAAGATGACGGCGTTGGTCGTGCCGTTGGTGGTGCCCAGCGGCAGGAGCAGCGAGCCCACGTCCATGTGGCCGAAGGCCTTGCCCTGCTTCACCTTCACCTGCCGCACGTCGGCGGTCAGCGTCTCGAGCGCGTAGGTGGAGTTGGGCACACCGGGAATCGCCTCGCCCCGCACCTGCCCCTGGTGGCAGGCCAGGCAGCTCATCACCCAGCGGCCCTCGCCGTCGACGACGTACTGCATGCTCCGGGACGGGTCGTCGGGATGCGGCGTGAGCCCATACCGCTCCAGCGCCATGCGCCGCCGCTCCTCGGGCGACGCCTGCTCGGCCCGCGACTTCAGGGGCTCCTCCCACATCGTCCAGAGGTCGTCGAACACCTCCTGGTCGAAGTCCGGAGGGAGGTAGGGCTTCGTGAGCAGAAGCTCGAGCCCGCGCTCCGGTCGCTCCGGCGGATCGACGGCCGCGGCCGAGGCGGCGCCACCGACGAGGGCGGCCACGAGCCCAGCGGCCAGGAACACTCCGGCCACGAGCACGCCGGCCCGCCGCCGCTCGCGGCCGTACATTCCGATGGCATACTTGGTCGATAACGGGTGCACGCCGCAGTATAGGCCGCCTCCCTCCTCCCGGCCCGGGCCCCCCGCCATGCCCACCGCCAACCCCATCCTGATCCCGGAACTGAGGGTGATGCTCGCCGAGGGCGACGCGGCCGGACTCCGCGAGGTGGCGGAGGAGCTCCATCCCGCCACGGTCGCGGAGTTCACCGAGGGCCTCGACGACGGCGAGATCTGGGGGGTGCTCGACGCCGTGCGGGTCGAGCGGCAGGCGGAAATCTTCCCCTACTACCCCATGCCCCGGCAGGTGTCGCTGATGCGGGCGGCCGACCGGCAGCACCTCGGCGGCCTGATCGAGTGGATGGCCCCGGACAGCCGCGACGACCTGCTCCGCGAGCTCGACCCGGAGTTCGTGGAAGACATCCTGCCGCTCGTGGCCAAGGCCGAACGCCACGACATCCGCCTGCTGCTCTCCTGCCCGGAGGGCTCGGCCGGCTCGATGATGACGACGGAGTATGCGTCGCTGCCCGCCGAGATCACGGCCGGCGAGGCGATCGCCCGGCTCCGCTCGCAGGCGCCCAACAGCGAGAGCATCTACTACATCTACGTGCTCGACGGCGAACGCCGCCTGCTCGGCTTCGTGTCGCTCCGCGACCTGATCCTGGCCAAGCCGACCAGCCTCGTCTCGGACCTCATGCAGAAGGACGTGATCACCGTCCGCATGGACGATCCGCGGGAGCGGGTGGTGGAGCAGCTCGCCCGCTTCGACTTCATCGCGATCCCGGTCGTCGACGACCAGGGCCGGCTGGTGGGCATCGTGACCCACGACGACGTGCTCGACGCCGTCCGGCAGGAGGCCACCGACGAGGCCCAGATGAGCGCCGCCATCGCCCCACTCGGCGAGAGCTACCTCGAGGCCGCCCTCGTGTCGCTCACCTGGAAGCGGGGCATCTGGCTGACGATCCTGTTCGCCACGGCGGCCGTGACCGCCATGGTGCTGGCCCGCTGGAAGTCGCCGCACGCCTGGCTCGTGGCCTTCATCCCGCTCGTGATCGCCAGCGGGGGCAACTCCGGCAACCAGGCCGCCACGCTCGTGATCACGGCCCTCTCGACGGGCGACTGCCGGCTGGGCGACTGGAAGCGGATCCTGAGGCGCGAGTTCGTCGTCAGCCTGATGCTCGGGCTCTTGCTCGCGATCCCGGGCTACCTGCTCGGCCTGGCCTACGCCCCCGATCCGGTGCACGCGCTGGTGATTCCGGCGACGGTGCTCAGCGTGGTGATGGTGGGGTCGCTCGTGGGCTGCGTGCTGCCGCTCATCTTCCGCTCGCTCGGCCTCGACCCGGCCCTGATGAGCAATCCCTTCGTGTCGGCGATCGTGGACGTCGTCGGCATCGTGATCTACATGGGGATCGCCCTGGCCTTGCTCGGCGGCTGACCGCTCGCGGCTCCCAGGCACGAACGCAGCTCGGGGCTGCCCG
>JBIIMU010000113.1:0-7380 GCA_044337845.1 Pirellulales bacterium
TGCGGCCGGAGGCGACGGCTGGGCCGTGGCGGTGCTGGCCTCCGAGCGGTTCGACGCGATCGTGCGCGACGTCTGGGAGGCGACGCTCCGCGACCTCGCCCCGGACGCGGCCGAGCGGCTGCGGGGCACGGTGGCCCTGGTCGCCCACGGCGGCTTCGGCCGCGGCGAGATGGCCCCCTGGTCGGATCTCGACCTGATGATCCTCCACGACGGGCGGCCCGATCCCGCGGTCGGCGACGTCGCCCGCCGGCTGCTGCAGGATCTGTTCGACGCGGGCCTCGAGGTGGGGCAGAGCGTGCGGAGCGTGGCCGATGCGGTGACGCTCGCCGGCACCGACGCCACCATCGCCAGTTCGCTGCTCGACTGCCGGCTGCTCGCCGGCGCCCCCGAGCCGCTGCGGCGGCTCCAGGTCCGCCTGCGGACGGCCCTCGCCCGCGGCCGGCGGCGGCACATCGAGCGGCTCGTCGACGCGCGGCGCGACGAGGCCGACAAGCACGGCCGCAGCGTGTTCGTGCTCGAGCCCAACGTGAAGCGGTCGCCCGGCGGGCTGCGCGACATCCAGCTCGTCCGCTGGCTCGGCCGGCTGGCGTACGGCGCCGAGACGATCGACGACCTCGTGCAGGCGGGGGGCATTTCCAAGGCCGACGCCGAGGCGCTCCGCGACGCCCGCGAGTTTCTGATGCGGATCCGCAACGACCTCCACTTCGCCGCCGGCAAGCCCGCCGACGAGCTGACGCGGAGCGAGCAGGTGCGGATCGCCGCCGCGCGGGGCATCGCCGCCGTGGAGGGCCAGCTGCCGGTGGAACTGTTCATGCGCGACTACTTCGCCCACACGCGGCGGGTCGCGCAGGTGGTCGACACCGTGCTGCGGTCGCTCCGTCGCGGCGGGGCGGTGGCCGTGCTGGCGCGGGGCCTGCTCGGCCACGACGTCGACGGCCTGTTCCGCGTGGGCCCCGCCGACGTGGCCGCCAAGGGGGGGCAGCTGCCGCGGATCGCCGGCAGCCTGCGGGAGATCGTCCGGCTCGCGGAGCTCTCGATGCTCTACGAGATGCCGGTCGCCCGCGACACCTGGGAGGCCGTGCGGGCCGCGGTGCCCGCCCTGCCCCGCGCGCCCGACCGGGAGGCGACCGCGGCGTTTCTCGCCCTCTTCGACCACCCCACGAAGGTGGCCGCGGCGCTCCGCTGGCTGCACGACGTGGGCGTGCTCGAGATCCTCGTGCCGCAGTTCGCGCACGCCCGCAACCTGCTGCAGTTCAACAGCTTCCACCGCTACACCGTCGATGAGCACTGCCTGATCGCGATCGAACGGGCCGCGGCCTTCGCGACCGCCGACGACTGGCTGGGCACGGAGTGGCGGGCGGTCGCGCGGAAGCGGCCACTGCTGGTGGCGCTCTTGCTGCACGACGTCGGCAAGGGCTTCGTCGAGGACCACAGCGTGCTCGGGGCGCGGATCGCCCGCGACGTCGGCGTGCGGCTCGGCCTGCCCGACGAGGAGATCGAGATCGTCGAGTTCCTGGTGCTCGAGCACCTCTCGATGGCTCACCTCGCCTTTCGTCGCGACATCGGCGACGACTCGCTCGTCGCCGGCTTCGCCAGCCGCGTGGGCTCGCCGGAGGTGCTGCGGATGCTGGCCCTGCTCACCGCGGCCGACGTGGGGGCCGTGGGCGAGGGCACGTGGACGAAGTGGAAGTCGGACCTGCTCGCGGCCCTGCACTACAAGACGCTCGACATCCTCGACGGCGAGGGACCGAGCGTGGCCGCCAACCGCACGCGGCGCGAGCTCGCCCGGCTGCTCGACGGCCGCACCCCGGACGACGCGGTGGTGCGGCTCGCCCGCGACCTGCCCGACGCCTACCTCGCCGCCACGCCGCCGGAACGGATCGTCGAGGAGCTCGGCCGCCTCGCCAGGCTTCCCGACGGGGGCGCGTTCGCGACGGCCCGGTGGCAGCCGGAGACGTCGACCGTGGCCGTGACCGTGGGCACCCGCGAGGACGTGGTCGCCGGGATCTTTCACCGGGCCACCGGCGGCCTCACCAGCCAGCGGCTCGAGATTCTCGCCGCCGACATCCACACCTTCGCCGACGGCCGCGTGCTCGACCACTTCACCGTGCTCGACCCCGACTTCGCGGGCGAGCCGCCGGCCGACCGGCTGGGCGACATCGCCGCGGCGGTGAAGGCGGCGCTGGGCGGCGACCGGCCGCCGGACTTCGCCCGCCGCTGGAACCCGTTCGCCCCGCAGTTCAAGCCCGTGATCCACCCCGTGCGGGTGACGTTCGACAACCAGAGCTCGCAGCGGGCCACGATCCTCGAGGTGTTCGCGCACGACGCGCCCGGGCTGTTGTACGCCGTGGCCCGGGCGATCTTCGACACCGGGCTGTCGGTGCGGTCGGCGAAGATCGGCACCTACCTCGACCAGGTCGTCGACGCCTTCCACGTCACCACGCCCGCCGGCGGCAAGGTCATCGATCCCGCCCGGCAGGCGGCGATTCGCGAGGCGATCGTGCGGGCGGCGCGGCCGGCGTCGGGGCCGGGGTGACGCCGTCGTCGGGCTCGGCGTCGGGCCGGCGGCCCGGACGGAGCGCGAGGATGCGTTGCCGCCACGCGGGCTCGTAGCGGTCGAGCGTCTCGCCCGTCAGCGACTCGAAGGCGGCCACCGTCGCGTCGTCGCGCACCCACGTGGCCGCGTCGCGCACCAGCACGGGCCGGAGCATCGCCACGTCGAGCGCCAGCCCCCAGGCCACGAGGTAGGCGCGGCCGCGGTCGGCCGCGGTGCCGTCGTGCGCGCCGATGAAGCGCTCCTGGCCCGCTGCGAGGATCTCGGCCAGCGGCGGGCTGGTGCCGTCCTGGAGGAGGGCCTGCAGCGCCCGGAGCCGATCGGGATCGGGGGCGTCGAGGCGGAGATCGCCCGCCTCGAGCGGCGCCGTCTCCACGATCTGCGCGAGCCCCTCGTCGAGCCAGATCGGCAGCCCGGCGGCGGCGCCGTCGCGCAGGCGGGTGTCGGCGTAGGCGTGCCAGGTCTCGTGGGCCAGGCGGCGGCGAAAGGCATCCCAGGACCGTCGCACCCGGACGGCGAGCGCCCGCCGGGCCGCCGCGAGGCGGTCGAGTTCCGCCGTTCGTTCCCGCTCCCAGCGGAGTCGCGCTCGCCGCACGAGCTCCGCGCGGTCGCGCGGGGCGACGCCCTGGATCTCGAGCTCGGCGGCGAGCGTCCGCACCCGCTCCTCGAGCGTGGCATCGAGCCGCTCGTAGGTGCGGGCCACGGCGGTCAGGGTCTCCTCTTCGGCGGCGGCCGCCTTCGCCACCGTGGGAAACTCACCGCCCGCCACGATCAGGCTCCGGATCGGCACGTAGAAGGCCGGGCTGTCGAGGCTCACGCCGAGCTCCCGCTGGGCCTGGCGATACTCCGCCGCCGCCCCGCAGAGCCGCACTTCGATCCGCGATCGCGGCGGGCGATCGCCCGGGGGCACGAGGGCCTCGAGCCCGCCAAGCACCTGCTCCAGCGCCACGACGGCCCGCCGGGTCACCTGGGCGTCGGCCGTGCTCGAGAGGTCGAAGGCGGGGCCGGTGTATCGCCACGGGCCGTCTTCGCGATCCCGAGCCAGCGTCACGGCCTGCTCGGCGACGGCCGCGCGGCGGCGGTCGTCGAGAAACGCATGCACGCGACGGGCGAGCTCCTCGTGCTCGGCCGCCGGGAGCCGGACGACCGACCGCAGCCGCCGCTCGTCGAGGGGCGGCCAGCGGACGACGGAGATCGGCCGCCCGGGTGGCCGGATCACCTGCACCATCCGCAGCCCGGCGCCGTCGGCCGCCGGCGGCTCGATCAGCCCCTCGATCCGCCGGCCGTCGTCGAGGGTCACCGACTCGAGCGTCCAGGCCGACGTCGCCAGCCCCGCGGGCTCGGCGGCGCCGGCGGCCGCCACGGCCACCGCCAGCACCATCGCCGCGGCCAGGCCGAGGCGGTCGAGCGTGCCGGGCGTGGGGCCGGGGCGCGGGCCCATCGGTGAAGCGTCCCGCGGTCAGAGGTAGGTGTTGACCACGTTCTCGAAGAGCTCCTGCCGGCCGCTGATGTTGGCCCGCGCCTCACCCGCGGCGAGCATCTCCTTCTCCAGCGACGCGAAGCTTTCCGTGCCCGCCTCGATCCGCTTGCCGAGCGGTCCCGACCACGAGGCATACCGCTCGTCGATCAGCTTCTGCAGGACGCCGTCGGCCCGCATCGCGGCGGCGATCTTCAGGCCGCGAGCGAAGGCGTCCATGCCGCCGATGTGGGCGTGGAAGAGATCGACCGGCTCGAAGCTCTCGCGGCGGACCTTGGCGTCGAAGTTGACGCCGCCGGGGGCGAGGCCGCCGTACTTGAGGATCGACCACATGATCTGCGTGGTGAGGTAGACGTTCGTCGGAAACTGGTCGGTGTCCCAGCCCACGAGCGTGTCGCCGGTGTTGGCGTCGATCGAGCCCAGGAAGCCCTGCAGGCCGGCGTATTCCAGCTCGTGCTGCATCTCGTGGCCGGCGAGGGTGGCGTGATTGGTCTCGATGTTCATCTTCACGTGCTTCTCCAGGCCGTAGGTGCGGAGAAAGTTGATGCACGTGGCCGAGTCGAAGTCGTACTGGTGCTTCATCGGCTCGCGGGGCTTGGGCTCGAAGTAGAACTGGCCGGTGAAGCCGATCTCCCGCGCGTATTCCACCGCCATGTGCATGAACCGCCCGAGGTGGTCGAGCTCCCGCTTCATGTCGGTGTTCCAGAGGCACTGGTAGCCCTCGCGGCCTCCCCAGAACGTGTAGCCGGCGCCGCCGAGACGGTGCGTGACCTCCAGCGCCTTCTTCACCTGCGCCGCGGCGTAGGCGAACACCTCGGCGTTGGGGCTCGTGGCCGCACCGTGGACGTAGCGGGGATTCGAAAACAGGTTCGCCGTGCCCCAGAGCAGCTTTTTGCCGGTCCGCTTCTGATGCTCGAGGAGCCGGTCGGCCACGGCATCGAGATGCTTGTTGCTCTCGGCGAGCGTGTCCCCCTCGGGGGCCACGTCGCGGTCGTGGAAGCAGTAGAAGTCGCAGCCGAGCTTCTCGAGGAACTCGAAGGCCACGTCGACGCGGGCGAGCGCCGCCTGGAGCGGGTCGCCGGCCTGCTCCCAGGGCCGGATCATCGTGCCGGGCCCGAACGGGTCGCCGCCGGTGCCGCGGAAGGCGTGCCAGTAGGAGACGGCGAAGCGGAAGTGCTCGCGCATCGGCTTGCCCTCCACGAGCGCGTCGGCGTCGTAGTGGCGGAAGGCCAGCATGCTCTTCGCCTGCGGCCCCTCGTAGCGGATCTTCCCGATGCCTGCGAACGCCTCTGCCATCGACGTGGTCTCCCCGGAACTCGGACGGTGAATGGCGTTAGATATAGCGGGATTCGCCCGACCTGTCGCGGGCCGGGGCCGCGTCAGCCGACGAGCCGGGCCAGCAGTCGTCGGCCGGCGGTCGGAAACCACTCGATGATCCCGGCGAGCAGGGCGGCCTTGCGGGGCATGACGAGCTCCGGGCGGCGGCGCTGGCAGGCATCGAGCACGGCGGTCGCGAGCCGGTCGGGGTCGAGCTGCTTCAGGTTCGCGGCGCCGCCCGGCGCCCGGGCGGCGTCGGGCAGGCCGGCGCGGCGGGCGTCGTCGGCGTAGCGGTCGAGGGCCCTGTCGGCGGCCGGGTCGTCGGCGGCGCGACGGATCGGGCCCGGCGACACGAGCAGCACGTGGGCCCCGCGGGGCTCGAGTTCGAGCCGCACGGCATCGGCGTAGGCGGCGACCGCCGACTTGGCGACCGCGTAAGGGCCCATGAAGGGCGTGACGAGCTTGCCGGCGAGGCTGCCGACGAACACCACGTGCCCCCGCGCGGCGGCCACGTCGTCGGCGACGCCGCGCACGAGCTCGGTGGCCGAGAAGAGGTTGGCGGCGAGAAAGTCGCGGAGCTCGTCGTCGGAGGCGTCGAGGATCTTCGCCCGGCCCGACCGGCCGACGCAGCAGACGAGGTCGTCGACGCCGCCCAGCAGCCGCAGGGCCTCGCCGGCCACCCGGTTGCCCTCCCCCGCCCTGCCGAGGTCGGCGGCGAGGCCGCGCATGCGGTCGGTCGACTCGCCGGCCCGCTCGCAGGCCTCGAAGGCCCGCCGCACGCCGTCGGAGGAGCGGCCGACCACGAGCACGCGGGCCCCCGCCCGGGCCAGGTGCCGCGCGAGCACGAGGCCGAACCCGGCCGTGCCGCCCGCCACGATCACCCGCCGGTCATGCCACAGGGACGTCATGGCGGCGAGTCTACCCGCGGGCCGTCGAGGCCGAACACGATCCTCACGAACCGTCGTTATCCTCGCGCCGACCGGCGCTGGATTCGCGGGCGCGGGAATCGTGGGATGCAGATCGACCAGCATCGAGCGCAGCTGCGGGAACGCCTGGCGCGGCTGGCGACGCTCGTGGAGGCCGCCTTCGTCGCCACGATCGCCTCGGCGGCGGAGCGCCGGCTCGTGCCCCTCGGCCGGCTGCCGACGCTCCACGACGACATCGCCGGCCTCGCCCACGAGATTCATCTCGATGCGGTCGAGTTTCTCGTGCGGTTTCGTCCCGTCGCCACCGACCTGCAGTTCACGGCCACGGTGCTGGCGTGCTCCGCCGACCTCCAGGTCTCGGCGGTGGCGATCGACGGCCTGGCGGCACTCGTGGGCGGAATCGACGTGCCGGCGGTGGTGGAGAGCGTGCCGGCGCTCGACCGCCTGATGTCGTCCGTGCACGTCGTGGTGTCGCTCGCCACGGATGCGATCTGCGAGTGGGATGCCGCGGCCCACGATCCGGTCCGCATCGGGTGCGACCAGGCGCGGACGCTCCGCGAGCGGATCCGCGACGAGGTGGCGGCCGGGGTGGTGCGGCCGCAGGCCGCCGTCGAGTGGCTCCTCGATGCCGATGCCGCGGGCTGCCTGCTCGAACGGATCGCCGCCACGTCCACGGCCTGCGTGCGCCGCCTGGCCGGCACCGGAGCCGCGGATCCGCTCGTGCCGGCGGCGCCGTGATGAGGCGCCCGTGGCGGGGCGAGCCGTTCGAGCGGCGGCTGCTGCGAATCGAGGTGCCGTTCACCGTCGGCTTCGTCCGCCACCTCGGCGACATCGCGCAGACCGTGGCGACCTGCCGGGCGTGCCGTCAGACCAGCACGGCGAGTTCCGCCGTCAGCCCCGGGCCGAACGCGAGCGCGACGCAGGGCGTGCCGGCCGCCGCGGCGCGGAGTCGCTCGATGATGAACAGGATCGTGGCGCTCGACATGTTGCCGTGGTCGGCGAGCACGCCCCGCGACGCGGCGAGCGCGTCGTCGGAGAGCCCGAGGGCCTCCTGCACGCTCGCCAGCACCCTCGGCCCGCCCGGATGCACCGCCCAGGCCGCGATC
>JBIIMU010000328.1:0-3782 GCA_044337845.1 Pirellulales bacterium
CGAGGCGACCGAGCCGCCGCAGCTCGCGGAGATCGTCCGCCGCCGAATGGCCGGCGGGATCTGCCGGCGGGCGCGGGATCCCGACGGCCGGCTCACCGCGGTGCGGCTCGCCGGCGGCGCGGTCGACGCGATCGTGAAGTCGGCCCGGGGAGCGGCCCCGCGGGCGTCGGCACGGCTCGCGGCCGAGGTGCGACGGGCGGTGCGGACCGCCGTGGAGCGTGGCGGCCAGCCGGTGCTGCTGGTGCCCGGCGGGGCCCGGCGGGGCGTGCGCGAGGCCTTCGCGCGGCATCTGCCCGATCTCGTCGTGCTCGCCGAGGAGGAGACGCTCGACGAGCCGCGGCTGGAGGTGTTCGCCACGGTCGGCTCGGCGGAGGCGGCCCGGGCCGCGTGAGGCGACCGGCGGCGATCGATCACAACATCGCGAATGGCATGCAGGCGAGGAGGCGCTGGAAACATGGAGAAGCAGCGGAGGGCGTAGGGACGCCCGAAAAACAGTTCACGTGAACGCCGTGCGGCCGCCGATACCGAGAAGTTGGTCGGCGAGTCCGGTTCGGCGGGAGGCGGTGGCCGGTCCCGAGGGGGCGGCCCACGATGCGGAGGTTGGCGGCGGAGCCGCGGCCTTCGCAGGTGCGATCGACAACCTGTCAAGGAGGATGACGTGGCACAGCACGCGACCCAGCCGTCGGCCGAAGAGGTCCAGGATCTCTGGAAGCGGTTCAAGGCCGACCAGTCGAACGAGGATCTCCGCAACCGGCTCATCGAGCTCTACCTGCCGCTCGTGAAGTACAACGGCGAGCGGATCTGGTCGCGGCTCCCGGACGGCGTGGAACTCGACGATCTCGTCTCCGCCGGCACCTTCGGCCTGATGGACGCGATCGACGCCTTCGACATGGCGCGGGGGGTGAAGTTCGAGACCTACTGCGTGCCGCGGATTCGCGGGGCGATGCTCGACGAGCTCCGCACCATGGACTGGGTACCGCGGCTCGTGCGCAGCAAGGCCAGCAAGCTCAACGAGGCGATCAAGCAGCTGGAGGCCAAGCTGGGCCGCGCCCCCGCGGATGCGGAAGTGGCCGAGCACATGAGCCTGTCGCGCGAGGAGTTCGAGAAGCTGCTCGTGGAGGCCAATGCGGTCAGCCTCGTGAGCCTCAACAAGAAGTGGTGCGAGACCGACAGCTCCAAGGAGGTCCACGAGATCGACATTCTCGAGGACAAGCGGGGGGAGGACCCCACGCGCCGCATCCAGAAGGCCGACCTGATGCGGCTGGTGACCAAGGGCCTCAACCGCAACGAGCGGCTGATCATCATCCTCTACTACTACGAGGAGCTGACCATGAAGGAGATCGGGGCCACCCTCGACCTCTCCGAGAGCCGGGTCAGCCAGATGCACAGCGCGATCGTCGAGCGGCTCCAGGGTCAGCTCGGCCGCCGCAAGCCGGAGTTCGCGATGTGAACCGCCCCGGCAGGCTGGGAGGTCTGCGGGGGCTCGCGGGTCGCTGGATCGGTAGGACGGGAAAAACTGGCAAGGAAAAAATTCGCTGAAGTTTCTTCGGCCACTGGTCGATGAAAGAAAGTTGCCGCGGCGACCGGGGCGCGAGACCGACCGGCCGCTGTCCGCCGACTGGAGTCGTCGGAACGCGGAAGCGCGGCAAGAATGAAGGACAAGGAGGCGGCTGCAGGATCGACGATCGCACGACGAACCATCCGGATCGGGGCCGCGTAGAAGCGGCCGTTCGGGGGTGACGGCGAGACAGATCACGAGCCGCGAGGAGGACGATCATGAACATCTTCGGTGTGTTTTCGACGCAGGGTTCGCAGGGCCTCGGTGGGGTCAAGGGTGTCGAGGCGGCGCAGGCCGCGACCGCCTCCGCGCCGCAGCAGGGCGTGGGCGAGGTGCACGACGCCGTGACGCTGTCGGTCGATGCGGTGAAGGCCGCCGGCGCCGCCGGTGACATCCGCTTCGATCGGGTCGCCGCCATCAAGGCTGCGATCGCCGACGGCTCCTACGAGACGCCCGACAAGCTCGACATCGCCCTCGATCGGCTGCTCGACCGCCTCGGCTGAGCCCCGGGCCGGACGGCCGGCCCTGACCTGATCACGCACGCGCGGCCGGACCGGTGACGGTCCGGTCGTGTTCGTTTCGGGGCGGCCCGCGGCCGCACCGCTGGCGGCGGGGGGCCGGCCGGGTCGCGGCGACCGCGGCCGGTGCTACAATTCGGCCGGAGGTAGCGATGTCCCTGGCCCCTGACTTCTCCCTCGGCACGGTCGACGTGGCGCTCACGCCCGCGGAGCGGTTCGCGGAGTTTCTCCGCACCCGCGGCAAGCGGATCACGAGGCAGCGGCGGGTGATCGTCGATCACGTGGCCAGCCGGCACGAGCATTTCGACGCCGACCAGCTCCTCGCCGACCTGCGGAAGACCCCCGAGGGCGCGAAGGCCAGCCGGCCGACGGTCTACCGCACGCTCGCCGAGATGGTGGACGCGGGCCTGCTCAACAAGATGGTGCTCGACGGCCGGGCCGTCTACGAGCACGACTACGGCTATCCGCGCCACGACCACCTCTACTGCACCAGCTGCCGCCGGCTGATCGAGTTCTCGAGCGACGAGGTGACGCGGATCTGCGACGCCGTCGCCACGAGCCACCAGTTCCGGGCGCAGTCGCACCGCCTGATCGTCTCGGGCCTGTGCCTCGAGTGCCGCAGCAGCAGGAGCCGGACGCGGCATCAGGACCGCGTGTGAGGGAGCGTCGGGGGAGTGCCGGGCCGGTGACGCCCGGCCGAGGGTGGTGCCGGGCGGCGCCGGCGTCGAGTTCGGGGTGAAGCCATGTCCTGCCGAACGATTCGCGTCGTCGTGACCAGCGGCCTGCTGCTGGGCGTCGTCTGCACCGCGGCCGCCGCCCCCGCGGAGGATGACGCGGCGTTTTTCGAGTCGCGGGTGCGGCCGCTTCTGGTCGAGCATTGCAGCGGATGCCATTCGGCGGCCGCGGGTGATCCCGAGGGCGGCTTGTCGTTCGACTCCCGGGCCGACTTCCGCGCCGCGGAGGGCATCGCGGTGGGCGGAGATCCCGACGCGAGCCTGCTCGTGAAGGCCGTGCGGTACGACGGCGAGCTGCAGATGCCCCCCGAGGGCCGCCTGCCGGCAGCCGCCGTCGCCGTGTTCGAGGAGTGGGTGCGGCGCGGGCTGCCCTGGCCCGACGACGGCCGGCGGGCGTCGGGCGAGGCGTTCGACCTGGCGGCCCGCGCGGCGGCCCACTGGTGCTGGACTCCGCCCCGGTCGGTGCCGCCGCCGCCGGTCAGCAACGCCGCCTGGTGCCGCACCGACATCGACCGCTTCGTGCTCGCGCGGCTCGAAGCGGCCAAGCTCGCGCCGGCGGGCGAGGCGGCGCCGCACCAGCTCGTCCGGCGGGCGAGCGAGGCGCTCACCGGCCTGCCCCCGGATCCGGCCGACGTCGCGGCCGTGCTCGCCGACCCGGATCCGGCGGCCTTCGAGCGGTACGTCGATCGCCTGCTCGAATCGCCCCACTACGGCGAGCGGTTCGCCCGCCACTGGCTCGACGTGGTCCGCTATGCGGAGACCCGCGGGCACGAGTTCGACTACCCGATCCCCAACGCCTGGCAGTATCGCGACTGGGTCGTGCGGGCGTTCAACGCCGACCTGCCCTACGACCGGTTCGTCCGCGAGCAGATCGCCGGCGACCTCGAGAGCCCGCCGCGGCTCGATGCCGCCGGCCACGACGAGTCGATCGTGGGCACCGGCTTCTGGCTGCTCGGCGAGGAGGTGCACGCA
>JBIIMU010000361.1:0-3532 GCA_044337845.1 Pirellulales bacterium
CCGGATCGACAACCGCGTGGACACGTTCGGCAAGGCGTTTCTCGGGCTGGCGCTGGGGTGCGCGCGGTGCCACGACCACAAGTTCGACGCCATCTCCGCCGCCGACTACTACGCGATCGCCGGCGCGGTGATGTCGGCCGGGTATGCGCAGGTGCCGTTTGAGTCGCTCGAGGCCAACCGCCGCGTGGCCGAGCGGCTGCTCGCGATCGACGCGGAGGCGCGGGCGGCGGTCGCGCCGCTCGTGGCGGCCGTGGCGGGAGACGTCGATGCCGCGCCGCCGACGAGGCTGCCGGGCACCGTGATCGCCGACTTCACGGCCGGCCGCACGCCGCTCCGGGGCGACGGGCCGGCGTGGCGGCTCGTGCCGGCGGGGCAGCCCGTGCTGGTGCCCGCCGCCGCCGGACGGCCCGCGTGGCTCACGGTCGAGCCGGTCGGGCACGCGTGCAGCGACGCCGTCTGGGCCACGACCTCGACGACGGGCGCACGCGATCCGAAGCCCCTCGGCGACGTCGATCGCGCGGGCCGCGTGCTCCGGACCCCGAAGGTGCCGGTCACCGAGGGCGTGCTCTGGCACCGGGTCCGAGGCCGGCTCCAGATCTACGCGGCGGTCGATGGGCACGTGCTCCTGCAGTCCGGGCCGCTCTACGGGCCGCACCTGATCACGGTGGACACGAAGGGCGTGTGGCAGTGGATCCGCCAGGACCTGCGGCACGACATCGCCGACTGGCCGGCGGGACACCTCGTGCACGTCGAGTATGCGGCCATCGAGGGCGAGGCCGGCGTGGCGGCGGTGGTGGCGTCGGTCGACGAGCCCCGCGGTGAGGACCCACCGGGGCCGGCCGCGGTGGCCACGCGGCTGGCGTCGTCCGCGAGCGATCGCGAGGGTGACCTCGCCCGCCGGACGCGCGCCGAGCTCGAGCGGCTCACCGCCCTGCGGACCGTCGCCCTCCGCGACGTGCGGCTGGCGTCGGCGACCGCCCCCGCCGTGCTCGACGGCAACGGCGTGGATCAGCGGATCCTGCTCAAGGGTTCGGCGGCCCGCCCCGGCCGGACCGTGCCGCGGCGGTTCCTCGAGGCGATCGCCGGAGCCGACCAGCCCGCCTGGCCGGCCGACAGCTCGGGCCGCCGGGAACTCGCCGCCCGCGTGCTCGATCCCGCCAATCCGCTCACGGCGCGGGTGATGGTGAACCGCGTCTGGCATCACCTCTTCGGCCGCGGTCTCGTGCCCACGACCGACAACTTCGGCGTGCTCGGGGAGCCCTGCGCCGACGACGGCGCCCGGGCGCTCCTCGACACGCTCGCGGTTCGCTTCCGCGACGAGGGCTGGAGCGTGAAGCGGCTCGTGCGCGAGATCGTCACGAGCAGCGCCTGGCGGATGTCGAGCCGCCCCGATTCGGCGGCCATGGCCCGCGATCCGCAGAACCTTCTCCTGCACCATCATCCGGTGCGGCGGCTCGAGGCCGAGGCGATCCGCGACGCCATCCTGGCGGTGAGCGGCCGACTCGACCGCACGGTCGGCGGGCCGTCGGTCGAGGTGCACCTCACCGAGTTCCACGAGGGCCGCGGCCGACCGCAGCCCGGGCCGCTCGACGGCGCCGGACGCCGCAGCCTCTACACGAAGGTCCGCCGCAACTTCCTGCCCCCGTTCCTCACCGCCTTCGACATGCCGGTGCCGTTCCAGTCGATGGGCCGGCGGACCGTGACCAACGTGCCCGCGCAGGCCCTCGCGCTCATGAACGATCCGTTCGTGGTGGAGCAGGCGGCCTGCTGGGCGCGGCGGACGCTCGCCGCCGAAGCCGCCCCGGCCGAGCGGATCGACCGGATGATGCGCGAGGCGTTCGCCCGGCCGCCGACCGTGGCGGAGCGGGAGGCGGCCCTCGGCTTCCTCGCCACACAGACGTTCGTCCACGGCGGCGCCGACGCCGGCGACGCCGCGGAGCAGGCGGCCTGGACCGACTTCGCCCATGCCCTGTTCAAGGCCCAGGAGTTCATCTTCGTGCCCTGACCGGCCGCCACCATCCGCCATGACCAGCCCCCGCCACCACTGCCGCCGCTTCCGCCCGCTGCCCTGCTCCCGCCGCGACCTGCTCCGCCAGGCTTCGTGCGGGTTCGGCGGCGTGGCCGCGGCGGCGCTGCTGCATCGCGAGGCGGCCGCCGCCGCGCCGGCGGCGCCGCGGCACCACGCGGCCCCGGCCACGGCCGTAATCTTCCTCTACATGGACGGCGGCGTGTCGCAGGTGGACAGCTTCGACCCGAAGCCCCGGCTCGCGCAGGACGCCGGCAAGGATCCGCGGACGCTGTTCCCGGTCGACGCCACGCAGTTCAACGCGGTCGGCTCGGTGCTGCCGAGCCCGTGGGCCTTCCGCCCGCGCGGGCAGAGCGGCATCCCGGTGAGCGACTTGTTTCCGCACGTCGGCGACCTCGTCGACGACCTGGCGATCATCCGCTCGATGACGAGCGAGTTTCCGGAGCACACCAACGCCAACTACTTCCTGCACACCGGCTCCGGCCTGCAGGGCCGCCCGAGCATGGGGGCCTGGACCACCTACGGGCTCGGCAGCGAGAACGAGGAGCTGCCGGGCTACATCGTGCTCAATGGCGGCCTGATCCCGCCGGGCGGCCTCGACACCTTCACCAATGGATTCCTGCCCGCGACCTTCCAGGGATCGGTGATCCGCCCCACGGCCGCCGGCCTGGCGAACGTCCGGCCGCGGGACGCGGTGCCGGCGGCCCAGCGGTCGCGGCTCGACCTCGCCCGCCGGCTCGACGCGGCCTTCGTGGCCGGCGTGTCGGGCGCCGGGCCGGCCCCCGACGCGGTCGAGAGCGCGATCGCCAACCAGGAACTGGCCTACCGGATGCAGTCGCGGGTGCCCGACCTCCTCGACCTCGCCGCCGAGACCGCCGCCACGAAGCGGGCCTACGGCATGGAGTCGCGGTACGAGCCCACCCGGATCTTCGCGGCGGAGTGCCTGCTGGCGCGGCGCATGGTCGAACGGGGCGTGCGGTTCGTGGAGCTCACCTGCCCGAAGGTGGGCGGCGACCGCTGGGACCAGCACGGCAAGCTCCGCGAGGGCCACGAGAACAACGCCCGCGCCGTTGACCAGCCGATCGCCGCGCTGCTCCGCGACCTCAAGGCCCGGGGGCTGTTCGACACGACCCTCGTCGTCTGGAGCGGCGAGTTCGGCCGCACGCCCTTCGCCCAGGGCACCGACGGCCGCGACCACAACCCGCAGGGCTTCTCGCTGTGGATGGCCGGCGGCGGCGTGCGGGGCGGCATCACGGTCGGGGCGACCGACGACTACGGCTACCGCGTGGTCGAGAAGAAGTTCCGGATCCACGACCTGCACGCGACGATGCTGCATCTGTTGGGCATCGATCACACGCGGCTCACCTACCGCTTCAGCGGCCGCGACATGCGGCTCACCGACGTGCACGGGCACGTGATCCGCGACGTGCTCGCCTGAGGGCGTGCACCGCCCGCGGGCTCGGGGCCGCCCGTGCCCCGTCGCCGGGCGTTCGCGAACGGCATCGT
>JBIIMU010000114.1:0-7324 GCA_044337845.1 Pirellulales bacterium
CCCTATGCGGGCTTCTGGAGCGGCTTCGATGCCGCGGTCGCCCGCGGGGCGCTCACGATCGCGACGGGCGGCATGACGAGCCTCGCGCGGCTGGATGCGATCACGGAGCGCCGCGTCACCGTGCTCCTGGCGACGCCGAGCTACGCCCTGCATCTCGCGGAGGTGGCGCGGGAGGCGAAGATCGACACCGCGGCGCTCGGCGTGCGGCTCGTGATCGTGGCCGGCGAGCCCGGCGGGTCGATGGCGGCGACCCGGCGACGGATCGCCGCGGACTGGAACGCCGACGTGCTCGACCACGCGGGGGCGACGGAGGTCGGTCCCTGGGGGGTCGGCGACCTCCATGGCGACGGCCTCGACGTGATCGAGGAGTTCTTCCATCCCGAGTTCCTCTCCCTCGAGAGCGGCGGCCCGGCCGAGCCCGGCGAGCCGGCCGAGCTCGTGCTCACGACGCTCGGACGGTCGGGGGCACCGGTGATCCGCTACCGCACCGGCGACGTGGTGCGGCCGACCTGGGCCTCGGCCGCGGACGTCGAGGCCGGCGCGTGCCCGTGGGCCCGGCTCGAGGGCGGCATCGTCGGTCGGACCGACGACATGCTCGTGATCCGCGGCGTCAACGTGTTTCCGCAGGGGATCGACGAGATCGTCCGGGGCTTCCCCGAGATCGTCGAGCATCGGCTCACCGCCTCGACCAGGGAGAGCCTCGACGAGCTGTCCCTCGAGATCGAAGACCATCTGGACGATCCGGGTCGCGTGGCGCGGGAGCTCGCGGTGCGGCTCGGCCTCCGGGTCGAGGTGCGAACCGTGCCCCGCGGGGCCCTGCCGCGGTTCGAGGGCAAGGGACGCCGCTTCGTGGACCGTCGAAGGCCGCCGGAGGACAACGCATGACGACCAACCAACCGCTGCCGACGACCATTCGTCGCGTGTCCGCCGCCGGCGAGAGCGACGCGATCGAGATCGCGTGGAGCGACGGCGTTCGGACCCGCTACGCACCGCGGCTGCTCCGCGATGCCTGCCCCTGCGCCACCTGCCGCGAGAAGCGGGCCGCGCCGCCCCCGACGGTCGGCCTCACGGTCTTGCGGCCGGAGGAGCTCGTGCCGCTTGCGGTGACGGGCATGCGGCCGGTGGGCCAGTACGCCTACTCGATCGCTTTCACCGACGGCCACGACACCGGCATCTACACGCTGGAGTACCTGCGGGAGCTGGCAGCTCCCTGCTGAGTTAAGCCGCCATCGCGTGAGCGCTGCGGATCGGCCCGCCCACCGTGTGGACCGGGACGGCGACGCGGCTACGAGAGACCGCAGGCCGTCGCATTCACGACGGCGGCGACGCGGACGGCGTCGTGGCAGGCGTCCTCGCTCGCGCCGAGATGGAGCAGGCTCGCCTCGTGGTTCTTGATGCAGACTTCGCAGCCGGCCAGCGCCGCGCAGCCCAGACTCATGAGTTCGAAGTCGAGCTTGCTCGTCGCCGGCTGGATCATGCGGCTCATTCGCAGCCGCGGCGGCCGGGCCTCGTACGACTCCTTGCCCAGCATGTGGCGGAAGCGGTAGTAGACGGTGTTCATGGCCATCAGGCCCGCGGCGGCGACCGCGTCGGAGATCACCGGCGTGGCCGCCTCGCCCCGCCCGCCGCGGAGATCCGACTCCAGGGCGGCGGCGAGTGGGCCGCAGCGGACGAACCGTGCCGCCGCCAAGGCCACGCCCAGCGCCTGCTCGGGCGCCAGGTTCTCACCGGTGAGAACCGCCCCGAGGTTCAGGCGAATGTCCTTGAGGTCGTCGGGAAGCGTGCCGCGGAGGGCGTCGAGGGCGGGCGTGGGGATCGACACGGGCAGGACTCCGGGGCGGCGGGAGCGAACGCTGACGGGACGCGGGGATTGTAGCCGTTCATTGAAGAGAGGCCGCGAAGGATGCTACCCTCGGGCGATTTTTTGCCCGCCCCGCAGAGCCGCTCCATGCCCCGTCGCGACGACCTGCACACGATCCTCCTCATCGGCTCCGGCCCGATCGTCATCGGCCAGGCCTGCGAGTTCGACTATTCGGGCACCCAGGCCTGCAAGGCGCTTCGCGAGGACGGCTTCCGCGTGGTGCTGGTCAACTCGAACCCGGCCACGATCATGACCGATCCGGGCACGGCCGACCGCACGTACATCGAACCGCTCACCTGGCAGATGCTCGAGAAGGTGATCGAGATCGAGAAGCCCGACGCCGTGCTGCCCACGCTCGGCGGCCAGACGGCCCTCAACCTGGCGATGGAGCTCGTCAAGCACGGCGTGCTCGAGAAGCACGGCGTGGAGATGATCGGCGCCAAGGCCGACGCCATCCGCCGCGGCGAGGATCGGGAGATCTTCAAGGCCACGATGCAGAAGATCGGCCTGGAGACCTGCCGCGGCCGGATCGTGCGGAGCCTCGCCGAAGCCCGCGAGGTGCTCACGGAGATCGGCCTGCCGGCCGTGATCCGGCCGAGCTTCACGCTCGGCGGCTCCGGCTCGGGCGTGGCCTACAACCGCGAGGAGTTCGACACCAAGGTGCAGCGCGGCCTCGACCTCTCGCCGGTGGGCGAGGTGCTCGTCGAGGAGTCGATCCTGGGCTGGAAGGAATTCGAGATGGAGGTCATGCGCGACGCCGACGACAACGCCGTCGTGATCTGCTCCATCGAGAACTTCGATCCCTGTGGCGTGCACACCGGCGACTCGATCACGGTCGCCCCGGCGATGACCCTCACCGACAAGCAGTATCAGCGGATGCGCGACGCCAGCTTCGCCGTGATCCGGGCGATCGGCGTGGAGACGGGCGGCTCGAACATCCAGTTCGCCGTGCATCCCGAGACCGGCCGGATGATCGTGATCGAGATGAACCCCCGCGTGAGCCGCTCGTCGGCGCTGGCCAGCAAGGCCACCGGCTTTCCGATCGCGAAGATCGCCGCCAAGCTCGCGGTCGGCTGGCGGCTCCACGAGCTCGCCAACGACATCACGAGGAAGACCAAGGCCTGCTTCGAGCCCTCGATCGACTACGTGGTGGTGAAGGTGCCGCGGTTCGCCTTCGAGAAGTTTCCCGAGGCCGACAACCGCCTGACCACGCAGATGAAGAGCGTGGGCGAGACGATGGCGATCGGCCGGACCTTCAAGGAGGCCTTCCAGAAGGCCCTCCGCGGCCTGGAGGTGGGCGGCTTCGGCTTCGGCTGCGACGGCAAGGATCTCTGGGGCACGCCGGCCGAGCCGGCGCTGGACGACATCCGCGCGAAGATCGCCACGCCCGACCCCGACCGCGTCTGGTATCTCCGCTACGCGATCAAGGCCGGGCTGTCCGTCGACGAGATCCATGAGATCACGGCGATCGACCGCTGGTTCCTCGATCAGCTCCAGCAGCTCGTGGAGATCGAGAGCCTGCTGCGGACGCTCGGCACGCTGGCGGCGGTGGACGACGGCACGCTGCGGATGGCGAAGCAGGCCGGCTTCTCCGACCGCCAGCTGGCGACGCTCCTCGGTTCCAGCGAGCTCGAGGTGCGGGCGGAGCGAAAGCGGCGCGGGATCGTGGCGACCTACAAGTCGGTCGACACCTGCGCCGCCGAGTTCGAGGCCCAGACGCCCTACTACTACTCGAGCTGGGAGGACGAGGACGAGACGCGGCCCAAGGAGCCGGGCCGAAAGCGGGTGATGATCCTCGGCGGGGGCCCCAATCGCATCGGGCAGGGCATCGAGTTCGACTACTGCTGCTGCCACGCCAGTTTCGCGCTCCGCGAGATGGGGATCGAGAGCGTGATGGTCAACTCGAACCCCGAGACGGTGAGCACCGACTACGACACGAGCGACATGCTCTTCTTCGAGCCCCTCACCTGCGAGGACGTGCTGAACATCGCCGACCGCATCGATCCCGACGGGGTGATCGTGCAGCTCGGCGGGCAGACCCCGCTCAACCTGGCGCGGGCCCTCCACGCCGCCGGCCTGCCGATCATCGGCACCTCGGTGGACACGATCGAGACGGCCGAGGATCGGGAGAAGTTTCGCGAGCTGCTCGACCGCCTCGGGCTCAAGCAGCCCGACAGCGGCATCGCGCGGACGCTCGAGCAGGCCCGCCGCGAGGTGGCCCGGATCGGCTTCCCGAGCCTCGTGCGGCCCAGCTTCGTGCTCGGCGGCCGGGCGATGGAGATCTGCTACGACCAGGCCCAGTTCGAGCGGTACGTGGCCGAGGCCTTCGTGGTGGCCCAGGGGCAGCCGGTGCTCATCGACCGGTTCCTCGAGGATGCCATCGAGGTCGACGTGGACTGCATCGCCGACGGGAAGGACGTGATCGTGGCGGGGGTGATGGAGCACATCGAGGAGGCGGGCGTGCACTCCGGCGACTCGGCCTGCTGCATCCCCCCCCACAGCCTCACGCCGGAGGTGATCGCCGAGATCAAGGCCGCGGCGGCGGGCCTCGCCCGGAGTCTCGGCGTGGTCGGCCTGATGAACGTGCAGTTCGCCGTGAAGAAGGAGCCGGGCCCGGACGGGTCCGGCGGCCAGTCGCTCTACGTGATCGAGGTCAACCCGCGGGCCAGCCGCACCGTGCCCTTCGTCGCCAAGGCGACGGGCCTGCCGGTCGCGAAGGTGGCGGTGAAGGTGATGGCGGGCATGAGCCTCGCCGCCCAGGGGGTGACGACCGACCCCGTTCCGGCGCACGTGAGCGTGAAGGAGAGCGTGTTTCCGTTCGTCAAGTTCGCGGGCGTCGACATCGCACTGGGGCCCGAGATGCGGAGCACCGGCGAGGTGATGGGGGTGAGCGAGACCTTCGCCATCGCCTTCGCCAAGAGCCAGATCGCCGCCGGCATCCTCCTGCCGGAGAAGGGGCGAATCTTCCTGAGCGTGGCGAGCGTGCAGGCGAAGGAGCAGATGAAGGTGCTCGCGCGGCGGCTCGTCGATCTCGGCTTCGACCTGATCGCGACCTCCGGCACCGCCCGCGAACTGGCGGCCGCCGGTATCGAGGTCGAGGTGGTGAAGAAGCTCCAGGAAGGGCATCCGAACCTGATCGATCACCTGATCGACGGCACGGTGCAGCTGATCTTCAACACACCCCGGGGCAAGGGGGCCCGGACCGACGAGGGCCGGATCCGTGCCGCGAGCGTGCTCTACGGCGTGCCCTGCATCACCACGCTGCCGGCCGCCGAGGCCTGCGTGCGGGCCATGGAGGGGATGCGGAAGGCGCCGCTGTCCGTGCAGCCGATCCAGGACCGGTTTTCCGAGGCGACGGCGTCCGCGCGCTGAGCGTGGCTCCGAGGAGCCGCCGTCGCGTGCACTCGGGCTTCAGGAAGCCGCCGTCGCGTGAGCGATGCGGACCGGCCGCATGGTGGGCTCGGGGCTGCCCGTGCCCCGTCGCCGGGCGCTCGCGTCGGGCATCCTGCCCTCCGCTCGCTCGACTGCCGCCTACGCTTCGCCATCGTGGCTGCGCGTGGCGGCAGACGCCGGCTCCCGGGGCACGGGCAGCCCCTCGCTGAGTTCATGCCTCAGGAAGCCGCCGTCGCGTGAGCGATGCGGACTGCCCCGCGCGGGATTCGGGCCCGTCAACGAGAGCCGGCCGGGGGAAGCCGCCACTCCCCCCGGCCGGTGTCGTCGATGCAGACCGTGTCAGTCGTGCGTTCAGGCAGCGACGGCCGGCTTCTTCAGGAAGCTGACGATCAGCGGCAGCAGCGCGCCGACGATCGCCGACAGCACGCCCGTGCCGACGTGGTTGGCGTCGCCGCCGACGAGGGCGCCGATCGCCGGAACGAGCTTGGGCAGCACGGTGCCGCCGATGCCGCCGCCCACGAGGCCGAGCACCGTGCTGAGCATCGGTCCCAGGTTGCGGTTCTTGAGCAGCGCCCCGACGACGTTGCCGCCGGCGCCACCGGCGATGAGGCTCACGAGCAGGTTGATGATGGTCTGCATGTCCATGGTCTTTCGTCTTTCCGTGAAGGAGGTCGTCCGTCCGCCGGGTCATCCGCCGACCCGGGCTTCGAGAAGTGAGTTGCCGCGACGGGGCCGTGTGTCACGCGTCCCCGGAGGAAAATTGCGGCCCGCGGCCGCTGCCGGGCGGATCGTGCGGGTCGCACCGGTCGCGCGGCCACCGGGTAGACTCGACCACACGCATGACGAGCGACCGCTTCCCCCTTGTGCCCGCCCCGCCGCGTCCGCTGTCCGCGCCCCAGCCGGGTGAGCCGGCCCGCTTCACCGCGCGAACGCTCGAAGGGCTCGAGTGGGTGCTCGCCCGGGAACTCGAGGCCGTCGGGGCCCGCGACCTGCGAGTCGGTCGGCGGACGATCGAGTTCTCGGCGGAGCCGGGACGCGAGCGCGAAACGCTCTACCGCGCGGTGCTCGAATGCCGGACGGCGATCCGCGTGCTCGAGCCGCTCGGCCGGTTCACGGTCGAGTCGCCGGAGACGCTCTACCGGGCGATGCAGGAGGTCGACTGGACCGAGCAGCTGAGAGTGTCCGACTCGCTCCGGGTCGATGCGGCGATCCACGACACCTTCCTGACGCACTCGCTGTATGCCGCCCAGATCGTCAAGGACGCCGTCGTCGATCAGCTGCGAACGCCGAGCGGCAGGCGACCCAGTGTGCAGCTGCGGGGCGCCACGCTGCGGATCGCGCTGCACCTCGTCGGCGGCGTGGCCACGGTCTTTCGCGACGCGGCCGGCCGGTCGCTTCACCAGCGGGGCTGGCGGACGGGGGAGGTCGAGGCGCCGCTGTCGGAGGTGCTGGCGGCGGGGATCCTGGCGACGGCCGGCTGGTGGCGGCCTGGCGCGGACGGGGGCCCGACCAGCGGCGAACCGCTGCTCGATCCGCTGTGCGGCTCGGGCACGCTGGTGATCGAGGGGGCGACGATCGCCGCGGGCATGGCCCCGGGCCTGTGGCGGGCGCGGCGGAAGGCGCACGGCTTCTTCCGGTTTCGCGACTGCGATCGGCCGCTCGCCGAGCGGTTGCTGGCCGACCTGGAGGCACGGGTCGCGCTCCCGGCGCCGCGCTTCCTCGCCAGCGACCTCGATCCCGCGGCGGCCGACGCGGCGCGGTCGTGCGCCGAGGCGGCCGGCGTCGCGGCGGTGGTCACGATCGAGCAGCGGCACTTCGAGGAGGTGCGGCCGGCGACGGAGCCCGGGCTCGTGGTCACGAACCCACCGTACGGCGAGCGGCTGCCGCTGCCGCGGGCCGGGGCCCTGTTTCGGCGGCTGGGCGACTGGCTGGTGCAGCGGTGCGGCGGCTGGCGGGCGGCGATCCTCGCGGCCGACACGCCGGCGCTGGCGCACCTCGGCCTGCGGCCGAGCCACCGCATCCCGCTCATGAACGGCCCGATTCCCTGCAAACTCCTCGAACTCGCGATCC
>JBIIMU010000115.1:0-7243 GCA_044337845.1 Pirellulales bacterium
CGGTGGCAGCGTTGCCCCCTGCCGACCCCGGGGAACCCACATGCAACCGCCGTGCCATTTCGCGGCACCTGCCCCGATCGACGCCCGCACCCACGCCTGTCGCTTGAAATCGCTGCTCGATCACGCGAACCGGCTGAACCTTAATTATTGGCAAGGCCGGCCGGTGTCCCGGCACGTGGAGCGAATCGCACCAGCCCCCGGCGTCCACTGGAGCGATTTGCACCACCGACCTGGGGCGATTCGCTCCACCACCCCCGGTGGGGGAAGGCGGCTCGGGCCCGCCGTGTCCGTCAGCGGCGCCGCCGCACCAGGAGGGCCGCGGCCGCCAGGCCGACGGCAGCCCAGGAGCCGGCCGGCTCCGGCACGGGGGCCACGGCCAGCGGGCTCGGCAGGTAGCCGCCCGCGTCGAACAGCCCCGCCGACAGGAACTCCGCGGCGTCGAGCACGTCCACCGCACCGTCGTGCGTGAAGTCGCCCTCGCTCCAGATCGCGGCCTCCCCGGAGTCGAATCGGCGTCCGGACAACACGTTGGCGGCGTCGAGCACGTCGACCACGCCGTCGAGGTCGGTGTCGCCAGGGGCCGCGAAGGCGAACGTCACGCCGCCGTCGCCGTCGCGGATCCAGCCGACGGTGCGGTACTGCCCCGCCGCCAGGGCCCCGGCCACGGCGGACGAAAACACCCCGGCGCCGCTGTTCCAGTCTCCACTTCCTCGGCCCTGGCCGAGCGCGAGACGGATGTCGGCGTCGGCCAGCCCGGCGGCAACCGTCAGCCCCGACACGCCCACGTCGACGCCCCCGCGGAGGTCGAGCCCGGCGACCGCCGCCCGGCTCCCGCCGGCCACCGCGAGGCGGGCACCCGCCTCGACCGTCACGGCCGAGTTGGCGAGGGCCCCCGGGCTTGCGATCTCGAGCACGCCCGCCTGGACGTCGGTGGCGCCTGTGAATCCATTGGCCGCGTCGAGCACGCAGGCGCCCGTGCCGGTCTTGATGAGCCGCGAGTTGCCCGCGATCGACGGCCGCCCGGCCTGGCCCTGGGTCTGCCGGCCGGAAGCCACGTTCAGCGTGACGGCGAACGGAGCGAGGGGCACCCGGAGATACTCGGCGGCCTGGATCGTCCCGTCGCCGTCGAGCGTGCCCGGCAGCTGATGGCTCGCGAGCAGCGTGCCGCCATTGCCGCTGCCGTAAAGCCCCACCGCCAGGTAGACGGCGTCGGGGTAGGCCCCGAACTCGTCGACGAGATCGAGCACGCCCTCCAGCACACCCCCGTTGCCTCCGGTGGCCGAGACGCCGGCCCCCTGGGCGTCGAACCACGCGGAGTAGGTGTTGTCGTTCTCGTCGGCGAGGAACGCGTCCCACCGCGCCACCTGCCCGGCCTTGGCCCACGGGGCGGCCCCGAGGCCGCCCGGCGCCTTGGCGACGAACACGAAGTGGTCGCTGCCCTCGCCGGCATCGGGCGTGGCCACGTAGAGGCTGCTGCCGTGCGTGCCGACCCAGAGGCTCATCCCGCTCTTCTGGGCCGCGAGCGTGGCCGAGGGGTCGAGCACGCCATCCATCGTGAAGCCGGACGGCGCGGGGTTGGTGCCGCCACCGCCACCGCCGCCACCACCGCCCGGCGTGCCCCCGCCGCCGCCGGTCGTGCCGGAGCCGATCCCGACATAGACGTGCTGGATGTCGGTCTTGGTCAGGTTGCCGTAGGCATCAGTGGCCTCGACGTAGTAGTCGATGAGCTTGTCGGACAGCCCCGCGACCGTCGCCCCGAACCGCTGGGCGCGAACCGTGGGGGCGAGGATGCCGGCGGGCGAGGTGAGCGTGACGCCGCTCATCGGCAGGCTCTGCCAGGCCCCCACCTCGGCCCCCCCGGCGTAGGTCTCGTTCTGCGTGGAGCCGAGCGGGTTGTCGCCGTCGCCGTCCACGCGGAACTTGAGGGTCACGTTCTGGAGCCCGGACACGTCGTAGGCGAACGTCCAGATCTCGAAGTCCTTCGGCTGATCGACGCCGAACTCCTTGCCGCCCGGGTTCCAGGAAGTCCGCTGCGGCAGGAACACCGTGGGGGCCGTCGCCTCCGCGCCCGGGTTGGCCGCGAGCACCGCGTCGGCCTGCTGCACCGCCAGATTGGCTCCGAGCGTGACGTCGGAATCCCAGATCTCGGTGCCATCCCAGTACCAGTAGTCGCTGGCCTGCGATTGCAGGAGGGAGTGCCAAGCCTTCTCGGTGGCCGAGCCGACCCCGTTCAGCACGTTGCGGAGGTTGCCGATCGGCACCTTGTCTTCCGCGGTGAACACCCGGTTCTTCGCGGCGGTGAGCACCGCCCAGCTGTTCTGGTCGGGGCTCCAGCCCGCCGCGTTCCGCGGTCCCAGCCACTTCTTGAACTGCGGATCGCCGTTGTCGGCCCCGGCCCAGGAACCGGGCTCCACGTGGATCACGTCGCCGGCCGGCACCGGAAACCGGTCGAGGTAGTCCTGGATCGTCGACACGTCGTAGTCGGGATCGGCGGCGGCCCAGTTCACCATGTTCTGGAAGTTGCCGTGGTAGTACGACTCCGACCCGCCGCCGTAGTTGTCGCCGTCGTGGTGCAGGACGACGAGCAACGGCCGGTTCGGGTCGGTGTTGAACTGCTTGTACTGATCCATCACCTGCTTGTACTGCAGGGCCCCGTAGCCGCCGCGGCCGTCTTCATTGCCCTCGTAGCGGGCCCCCGGCACGGCCACGATCTTCTGCGTGGCCCCCGTGTGTGGATCGACGTACTGCACCTGGTGCGGCCGGTAGCTGAACGGCGCGCTCACCTTGCTCGGGGCCCAGAGGTTGTTGAGCTGCACCCACGCCCCGCCCGCAGCGGCGGGGTCAGGATTGACGGCGTCGGCGCGATTCGGGGCGTAGAGGTTGGACGAATCCGTGTGCGGGTAGTTCTTCGTGGCCCGGTCGAAGTGGATGTTGTCCACGATCGTCCAGTCGAACCCCTCGGCCACGAGCGCGGGAATCATCCGCGCGCTGAAGGCGGTCTCGGCCGGAAAGTAGCCCTTGGCGTACGGCACACTCGTGCCGAAGGTGTCTTGGGTGGCGAGCTTGTGGAGCTTGATCTGCATCCGCAGGTCGCGGGTGTCGAGCAGGGGGCCGAGCGCGTGGTACTGCGAGAACCCGATCAGGTCGAGCCGGGGATTGCCCCTGGCCGTGGTCAGCGACCGCGCCTGGCGGTACGCCTGCTCCCAGTTGTTCCACTGCGAGTAGCCGGCCGCCTCGAGATCATTGAGGTTCTTGATCAGCGACCCGGAGAACGACACGCTCGCCCCGAGATGGGGGAGCGCGGAGCCGATCTGGATGGCGTCCTTGGGCCAGGTCGTGTAGGGCCCCAGCCGCTGGTTGTGGACGTCGACGACGGAGAACGAGAACCGGCCCGCGTTGGTCGTCTGGATGATGCTCTCGCCGGGGTAGTAGATCGGCTGGTGCATGTGCCAGAGGAAGCCGACCTGCACCGGGGGCTGCTGGCCGGCGGCCGGCGCCGCCCCGAACCCCGCAATCATCGCCAGCGCCAGGGGCCCCAGACGCGTCAGGGCGAAGTGCAAGCGGGATCCCATGGCTCACCTCACTGGTGTCGGCGGAACATCCCGACCGGCCCTGGGGGGCGGAGGCCGTACCCACGTTTGGCGACGACGGCCGGGAGGAGCGTAAGGTTATCGGTGTGAGCGAGGGCGTGGCAACAACTCGGTGCCCGGGGGGACGCGGGAGGCGGTGCGCCCTCGCCCTGCTCGGCGTCGTCGCCGCGGCCTGCGGCGATCCGTGCGGGGCCCAGCTGGTCCGCGTGGCCGACTCGATCGTCGACCCTGCCGCCCTGATCATGCCGAGCAACGCCACCTACGGCCGCGCCATCAACGGGCAGTCGTTCCAGACGCAGGCGCTCCAGACCGTCGGTGGCTGGCAGTACACGAGCTGGTACACGAACGACGCCGCCTCCTCCGTGATGTTCGGCCGCCGCCAGGTGTCGGGCACCCTGGTGGGCGACTGGGAGGGGGTGAACACCGGCTCCAAGTTCGTCAACGGCAAGGGGAGCTGGGACGCCCACAACGTGATCGCCTTCGGGATCGCCAAGAACGACGGGTCGATCCACATGTCGTGGGATCTCCACGTCCACAACATCCGCTACCGGCGGACCGCCGCAGGAGTGGCCACCACCGGGTCGGGCTGGGGGGCGGCGATGTTTCTTCCCGAACAGAATCACCTCGGCGACGGGGCGGTCATCGGGTCAGCCACGTATCCGAACTTCATCCCCAAGCCCGATGGCGGCCTTCTGCTGGCGGTCCGCCGTGGCGGCGCGGGCAACGGCGACAACTGGCTCTACGACTACGACGACGGCGCCTGGCATGACAGCCGGATGATTCTCAGCCGCAGTGGCACCTTCACCGACGTCTACAACACGGCCACCAATCCCTCGCGGTCGCGGAACGGATACTGGAACGGCTTCGACTACGATGCCAACGGCACGCTGCACAAGACCTGGACCTACCGCGAATCGAGCGCCGGCTACGCGAACCACGACATCAACTATGCATACAGCACCGACGGCGGCTTTACCTGGAAGAACAACGCGGGCGCGGCGATCGCCGATACTCGGGCGTCTCAGCCGATCACGGTCGCGTCACCCGGCCAGACGATCCAGCCGCTCGACCGCCAGCAGTCGCTGATCAACCAGCAGACGCAGATCGTGATGGGCGACGGCAGCGTGCATGCTGTGATGTGGCACCGCCGCCCGGACAGCCCGTGGGCCTCGGGCGATCCCGTGTACGCCTCCGGCGACTCGGCCTACTTCGACTACGTCCGCGACCCGCTCACGGGCGTCTGGACCCGCCATCAGCTTCCCGGCCTCGCCGGCACGCGGGCCGATCTCGCCCGCTCCGCCGACGACACGCTCTACGTCGTGTATGTGTCGCCCACCGAACCCGGCACCACGATCAATGCCGCCAATGGCGGCAGCGGCCGCCGACTCACGATCGCCGCGGCGACCAAGGCGGCCGGCTGGAGCGACTGGCGGATCGTCTACCGGGATCACCTCCGCGACTACGTGAGCGAGCCGCGTCTGGACCGCGACCGCCTCCTCGAGAGCGGCGTGGTGTCGGTGTATGCCCAGGAGAACACGGCGTTCACCGGCGCCGGTGGCACTCCGCTCCGGACGCTCGACTTCGTGCCGGCCGTCGACGACGGCCGCGGCTGGACGAGGGCATCCGGCGGCTCGTGGACGGCCGCCGCGAACTGGCGCGACGGCGTCGTGCCCAACTCGTCGTCGGCCGAGGCGACCATCGGCTACGGGTATCTCGGTTCGTCGGCCATCACCCTCGACGCCCCCATCGCGGTCAACCGGCTCATCTACCGCGGAGACTACGGCACGCTCGCCTCCGGTTCCGCGGGCCGCCTCACGTTCACCGGCTCGGCAGCCACGGCCGATGTGGAGTCGGCGGTGGCGGTGTCGGCGCCGGTCGCGGGCTCGTTCACCAAGTCGGGGATCGGCCTGCTCACCCTCGCAGCCGACAACACCGCGTCCCTTGCCGGGGCCACGATCACGGTCGCCGGCGGGCAGCTGGTCGCCGGCTCGGGGGGCACTGCGTCCGGCAACGAGTTCGGCGGCCCGTCAACCACGCTCGTCGTCCGACCGGAGGGTCAGGTCTGGCTCACCGGGCTGACGAGCGGGGCCCGCACGTTTCCGCAGACCCTCCGCATCAGCGGGTCGGGCGTGACCGCCAATGGCCATGGCGCGATCGTCAACGACGCCGGCACCGCGAATGCCATCGCCCTCACCGGCCCGGTCGTGCTCGAGGCCGACGCCACGATTGCGGCCCTCAACAACGCCACGTATGTGTTTGGAACCGGTTCGACGGGTTTCACGCAGACGGGCGGAAACCGCACCCTTACGATCACCCAGGCCACCGGCACCAGCACCGTGTCGGGAAGCATCGGGGTGGGCACCGTGGTGAAGGCCGGCCAGGGTGTGCTGCGGCTGGGGTCGTCGAATCGGATTGCCGACACGACGCACGTGCGGCTCGACGCGGGCACCCTCCATCTGGGCAACGCGACCGACCGAGTGTCCGGCTTCACGCTGGCCGGCGGCACGATTTCGAGCGGGACCCTCGAGGCGGCGGCCTACGACCTCCGCGCGGGGGCGTTTTCCGCCGTGGTCACAGGCACGGGCGCGATCCTGAAGACGGGGAGCGGCACGGTCACGCTCTCCGGCTCCGCGGTGTCGTATTCAGGCACCACGTCGATCAGCGGTGGCGTACTCTCGATCACATCCACGACCGCCCTGCCCGGCTGGAACACGGCCGGCCGGTTTGCGGTCTCCAACGGAGCCACCCTGGCCGTGCCGTCGTCGTTCTCCGACGCCACGATCGCCACGCTCGTGAACACCGGCAACTTCGCAGCCGGCGGCCGGCTCGGGCTCACCACCACGGCCACCACGCGATCGCTCTCGTTCGGCTCGGGAGGGCAGGGCGGGCTCGGCTTGATGCTCAACGGCTCGGGCACGGTGACGGCCACTGGTTCCAACGCCTACTCCGGCGGTACCGTCCTCGCGGGCGGGCTCGCGCGGGTCACCGCGGCCGGCGGCCTGGGCAGCGGGCCGATCACGATCACCGGCTCGGCCGTCCGCGTCGCGCTCGCGAGCAACGTCGTGCTCGCCAACGACTTCATCGTCGACGCCCCCACCGGCGCGGTGGCCAACGGGGTCATCCAGTACGAGGGATCCGGCACGGGCCGGCTCGCGGGCGGCGGCGTGACGGTGCTGGGCAGCCCCGGCAGCGGTGGCGCGTTCGCGACCACCGGCGGCGGCACGCTCGTGGTCGAGGGCCCCGTCACGGCGCCGACGGGCGCCACGGTGAGCATGCGGGTCGGCACCGTGGTGTTCGCGGGCGGCGGCAGTTACGCCTCGATGTTCGTCAACGAGGGCACGGCGCGGCTGGGCAGAAACGACGGCCTCGCGACCAACGCCACCGTGACCGTGGCGGCCAGCGCCAATGCCACGCTCGACCTGGCGGGCTTCGACCAGTCGCTCGCCGGCATCCTCAAGGGGCCGGGTGCCGCCACGATCGGCAGCAGTTCCACGAGCCGCGACGCCACGCTGACACTCACGGGGAGCTCCGCGTTCGCGGGGGCGATCGTCGATGCGGTCGGCGGCGGCACCCGCCGCACGCACCTCGCGGTCCACGGCGGCTGGCTGCGACTCAGCGGCTCGAGCACCCTCACCGGCACGACCACGATCCGC
>JBIIMU010000116.1:0-7240 GCA_044337845.1 Pirellulales bacterium
AAACCGTCGAGCACGTGCACCACCACGTCGGCCTTGTCGTCGCCGTCGGTGTCCTTCAGCCAGAGCATCCGCGGCTGGTCCATCACGAGCACGCCGCCGTCGAAGAACTGGAATCCGGTCGGGCAGTGGAGCTTGTCGTAGAACACCGTGCTCCGGTCGGCCGTGCCGTCGCGGTCGGTGTCTTCGAAGATCACGAGCTTGTCCGTGGGCGGCGGGTCGCCCGGCTTCCACTGCGGGTAGCTCGGCATCGTCGACACCCAGAGCCGCCCCTTCGCGTCGAACGCCAGCTGCACCGGCTTGGCGAGTTCGGGGAACCGGGTCTCGTCGGCGAAGAGCTTCATCTCGAAGCCCGGCGGCATCGTGCAGGTCTTGATCAACTCGGCCGGCGGGAGGATCGCCGGACCACCCTCGGGGTTCTCGCTGTAGGCCTGCCGTGGCTCGCCGAAGCGGGTCGCGGGCACGATCAGCTCGCCGGTGGCCGAGTCGTCCGGCGTCGCGGGCACCGGCTTGCCCTCGGCGATGTCCCAGACCCGGGCGTCGCGGACGGCCGCCATCTTGCGGATCTTCAGATACTCGCGGGGGAAGGTCTCCGTGTCCCACGTCCGCCGGCCGCCGTACACGTACCAGCCGTTCACCATCCGGTAGTCCTGGAGGTGGACCCACGATTTGTCGTTGACCGCCGCCCGCAGCTTCTCGAAGGCATCGGCCGAGAGCTGGCTCGATGCCGGGCCGCCGAACAGCGCCCGGTCGAGCAGGCTGCCGACGACGGCGTCGCCCGCCTCGTTGACGTGGCAGCCGTTGATCGTGAACTGCAGGCCGGGCTGCGCGGCGAACTCCCGCCGCGTGGCGTCGAAGAGATCGACGAACGCCAGCGACCGCTTCTCCGCCACCGCCCGCGCGGCGTCGCGGTAGAGGGCGAGCGTGGCATTCTGCGCCTCCGCGTCGGGCAGGTGCGGACTGCCGCTCGCCTCGACGGCGATCGGCGAGACGAGCACGAACCGCGGGGCGGCCCCCGTGTCGTCGCGGGGATACTTCCGGGCGAAGTCGTCGAGGAACTTCGCGTAGTCGGCGGTGAACTTGGCCACGCCCTCCGGGCCGGCGAACGACTCGTTGAACCCGAAGAACACGAGGCAGGTGTCGGCCCCGAAGGCGGCGAACGGGTCGTCGAGCTTGGTGTAGTCGTTGGCCCGCTGCCGGTTGGCCACTTCCTCGGCCGGGCGGGCGAAGTTGCGGACCACGAGGTGCTTGCCCGGAAACCGCTGGTGGAGCAGCGTCTCGAAGTGGCCGAAGAGGTTCATCCGTTCCGCGGTCGAGTTGCCCACCAGCGCGATCCGCTCGCCGGCGAGCAGCTCCAGCGGCAGGCTGCTCGGCGGGAGGGCGGGCCGGGCCGGCCGCGGCGGGATCGCCAGCAGCTCGCGGGCGGTGGCGAGCGGGTCGCCCTCCTTGGGCTTGTCGTCGCCGTGCACCGGGGTCGGGCCCTCGACCGCCACGCCCACCACCACCGCACCGGCCAGGGCGAGCCACCGCCGGCGATCATGCGAACGTGCACGAGAAAACATCGCGGATTCCTGCGAGGAAGAGTCGTCGGACGTCGGGCTCGGATGCGGCCGAGCCGATCGTCGAGTATAGCCCGGGACATCGTGGCCCACGGCATCACGGGGCCGCATTCTCCCCGGCGCCGACTTCGATTTTGCGCACGCCTACGCGAGCAACTCCGTCACCACCCGCGCGTGCTCCACGCCGGTGAGCCGTTGGTCGAGGCCGAGGTAGCGGTAGGTGAACCGTTCGTGGTCGAAGCCGAGCAGGTGCAGCACCGTGGCATGGAAGTCGCGGATGTGCACCGGGTCCTTGACGATGTTGTAGGAGAAGTCGTCGGTCTCGCCGTGGATCGTGCCCCCCCTGGCCCCGCCACCCGCCATCCACATCGTGAAGCACCGCGGGTGATGGTCGCGGCCGTAGTTCTCCTTGGTGAGGCCCCCCTGCGAGTAGACCGTGCGGCCGAACTCCCCGCCCCAGATCACGAGCGTGTCGTCGAGCAGGCCCCGCGCCTTCAGATCCTGAATGAGCCCAAAGCAGGGCTGGTCGATGTCCCGGCAGCCGTTCTTGAGGCGGCCCACGACGTTGGCGTGGGTGTCCCAGTGGTTGAGGTAGATCTGCACGAACCGCACGCCCCGCTCCACCATCCGCCGCGCCATCAGCGCGGAGTTGGCGAACGTGCCCGGGTTCGTCGCGTCGGGGCCGTAGAGGGCCAGCGTGGCGGCCGACTCCGTCGCCAGGTTCGTCAGATCCGGCACGCTCGCCTGCATCCGGAAGGCCATCTCGTACTGGGCGATCCGCGTGCGGGTCTCCGGATCGCCGATCTTCTCGAGCGTCCGCTGGTTGAGGGCCTGGAGTCCGTCGAGCGTGGCGCGGCGGACGGCCGACGGCACCCCGGGCGGATTGTTGATGTACAGGATCGGGTCGCCGGCGCTGCGGAAGCTCACGCCGGAGTACTCGCCCGGCAGGAAGCCGCTCGACCAGAGCCGGGCACCGATCGCCTGCGGCTGCTCCGGCTTCGACGACCGGGCCACGAGCACGACGAACGTCGGCAGGTCGGCGTTGAGGCTGCCGAGTCCGTAGCTCGTCCACGAGCCGAGGCAGGGGCGACCCACGACCTGGTTGCCCGTCTGCATGTAGGCGATCGCCGGCTCGTGATTGATCGCCTCGGTGTGCATGCTGCGGATGAAGCACATCTCGTCGACCATCTTCGCCGTCCAGGGAAGCACCTCGCTGACCCACATCCCGCAGTCGCCGTGGCGGGCGAACTTGAAGATCGAGGGCGCGATCGGAAACCGCTTCTGGCCCGAGGTCATCGTGGTGAGCCGCTGGCCGTTGCGGATGCTCTCCGGGAGGTCCTTGTCGTACCAGTCGTCCATCACCGGCTTGTAGTCGTAGAGATCCTGCTGCGGCGGGCCGCCGACCATGTGCAGATAGATCACCCGCTTCGCCTTGGGGGCGAAGTGCGGACCGATCGCACCGGGCACCCGCTCCACGGCCGGACCGGCCGCGAGCGTGGCGGCGCCGGACTCTCCCGCGGCGAGCGCGGCCAGGGCGGCGCCTCCCAGCAGATGGCTGCCCTGCTCGAAGAACCGCCGCCGGGTGAGGTTGAGCCCGAGTTCATCCAGCGGCGAGCGGATCGGCGGATTCATTTGCAGAGCGCCTCGTCGAGGTTGAGCAGTTGGTTGGCGAGCATCGTCCAGCCCGCGAGCACGGCGGGCTCGCGATGCCGGGGCTTCGACTCGCCGACGGCGACCAGCGCCTTCGCGTCGTCGGGATGGGCGGCATAGTGGGCCGTCAGGGCGGCGAGCGACGTCTTCGCGACGGCCATCTCGTCCGCCTCGAACGGCCGCGAGAGCACGCGGCGGGCCATGAAATCGATCCGCGACTCCTCGGCGGCCCCGCCGAGTTCCAGGGCGTCGTCGGCCAGCGCCCGCGCCGCCTCGACGAACTGCGGGTCGTTGAGCACGACGAGCGCCTGCAGCGGGGTGTTGGTCCGCTCCCGCTTCACGCAGCAGTTCTCCCGCGACGGGGCGTTGAAGATCTCCATCGACGCCGGCGGCGCCGACCGCTTCCAGAACCAGTACATGCTGCGGCGGTAGAGCCCGGCGCCGGAATCCGGCTTGTAGAACCGGGTGTCGCTGTTGTCCATCGCCACCGCCTCCCAGACGCCCTCGGGCTGGTAGGGCCGCACGCTCGGGCCGCCGATCTGCCGCACGAGCAGCCCGCTCGACGCGAGCGCGAGGTCGCGGACCATCTCGGCGTCCATCCGGAACCTCGGCCCCCGCGAGAGCAGCCGGTTGGCCGCGTCCCTGGTGAGCTTCGCGGGCGTGGCGACGGCCGCCTGGCGGTAGGCGGCGCTCGTCACCATCAGCCGGAACAGCCGCTTCACGTCCCACCCCGACTCGCGGAACTCCACCGCCAGCCAGTCGAGCAGCTCCGGGTGGCTCGGCAGCTCGCCCGTGATCCCGAAATCACCGCTGGTCTTCACGAGCCCCGTGCCGAACACCTCCTGCCAGAAGCGATTCACCGTCACCCGCGTGGTCAGCGGGTGCTCCTGCATGAGCAGCCACTTCGCCAGCCCGAGCCGGTTCCTGGGCAGCGTGTCGGGAAACGGCGGCAGGATGTCGGGGGTGTCGGCGCCGACCTCGTCCGTCCGCTTGTCGTACTCGCCGCGGTCGAGGATGTAGGCCTTCGGCATCTCCGGCTTCTCGTTCATCACGTGGGCGATCGTGCCCCGCTTCGTGATGTCGGCCATCTCGGACTCGATGGCCTTGGTGGCCGCGACCGCCTGCTGATATGGGTCGTCGGCGGTCTTCAGCCACCAGTCAAAGACGCCACGGACGTCCTTGGAGCGCTCATCGGGCGACAGCGTGACGAGATGCGCCAGTGATCCACCGAGAGCGAGTCCCTCGGCCTCGCCAGCGGAGAAGGCCCGACCCCAGATCGAAAGGCCCGCGATCCCAACGCCATGGGCCGCCGCGGTCTTCGGCCGGCCACCGATCACGAGCGGCGACTGCGTGCGGATCGTCGTCTTCTGAAAGGTGTTCTTCTCCACCTTCGGCTTCTGCTGCTTGCCGTCGAAGAAGATGGCGAATCCCTCCGGCTTCCCAGAGCCGTCGGACGTGATCGTCACCAGCGTCCAGGTGTCGGCCTTGAGCTGGTCGGTACTCGCAACCTTCAACGCATTGTCGGGCCACGAGTGCACCATGTGAGTGGCGATCCGCCGTCCCTGCACCCAGACATCCCAACCGCGATGCTTGGCGTCGGGTTCCATCCGCGAGACGAGGGCATAAGACGAATCGTTGGCGGGCACGCGAACCCACATCGAGACCGTGAATGGTTCGTCGTACTCGAAGTCACCCGCTGCCAGCAGTTCGGCCGCCCGGCCGTCGAGAAGCAGGGCTGAGCGGCCCGTGGGGCCCGCCTGCCACGTCGTCGACGCGGTCAGGGGCACGTCGGTATGCTTGCCGAGCAGGCTCACGTGCGCCGTCGCACCCTCTCCCTCGCCCAGCGGCAGATCGACCAGCGGCGTCTCCCGCGGCAGGAGCGTCGCCACCGTCTCCGGGGTGGCGGCCTTCAGCCAGCGATGGAACTCGGGCCGCGCGGCCTTCTTGCGGTCGTCGACGACGGCCTTCGCGGCGGGCAACAGCTTCTCGAGCTCCGCGAATCGCGGCTGGTCCTCGGGCCTCGGCACGGGGAGGATCGGCGGCGTGTCCTTCACGTTGCCGTCCCGCGCCCCCTGCGTCGTGTTGTTGAAGAACGCCGCGAGCTCGTAGAACTCCCGCTGGCTGAGCGGGTCGAACTTGTGGTTGTGGCAGACGGCACACCCGGTGGTGAGGCCCATCCACACCGCGGACGTCGTCTCGGTGCGATCGCGGGTGTAGATCACGAGGTATTCCTCGTCGATGATCCCGCCTTCGTTGGTGGTGATGTTGCAGCGGTTGAAGCCGCTGGCGATCCGGTCGTCGAGAACCTGGGCCGGCGTGGCGTCGGGGCCGTGGTCGTTCACGAGATCGCCGGCGAGCTGCAGGATCGTGAACCGGTCGAACGGCATGTTGCGGTTGAAGGCGTTGATCACCCACTGCCGGTAGGTCCACATCTCGCGATAGTTGTCGATGTGGATGCCGTGCGTGTCGGCATAGCGGGCGTAGTCGAGCCAGTGGCGGCCGCGGTGCTCGCCCCACTCGAGGCTCGCGAGCAGCCCGTCGACGAGCCGCTCGTAGGCATCGGCCGCCGGGTCGGCGACGAAGGCCTCGACGACCGCGGGATCGGGGGGCAGGCCCGTGAGGTCGAGCGCCACGCGGCGGGCCAGCGTCCGCCGGTCGGCCTCCGGTGCGGGCTCGAGCCCCGCCTGCTCGAGCCGGGCGAGGATGAAGCGGTCGATCGGGTTCCGCGGCCAGGCGGCGTCGGCCACGGCGGGAGGCTCGGGCCGCGCCGGCGGGATGAACGACCAGTGCGGCTGGTACTCGGCGCCCTCCGCGATCCACCGCCTGAGGGTCTCCTTCTGCTCGGGGCTCAGCACCTTCTTCAGGGCCGGGGGCGGCATCACCTCCTCGGGATCGTCGGAGAAGATCCGGTCGAGCATCACGCTCGAATCGGGATCACCCGGGGCGATCGCGCCCGATTCGACCGCCTCGTCGCGAAGGTCCAGCCGGAGGTCGCCCTTGCGGCCCGCGGAATCGGCGCCGTGGCAGGAGAAGCAGTTCTCGACGAGGATCGGCCGGATGTCGTCGTTGAACCGCAGCTCGTCCGCCGCGGCGCACGCCACCGCACCGAGCACGGCCGAGACGGACACCCAGATCGGAAGGCCACGCATGCGACATCCTCGTTGCCGACAGCCTCGACCCGGCGGGCGGGGCATTCGGGCAGTCTGAGCCAAGGAATCGGCGTTGCGCTCCGCCGTCCACCATCGAAATTTATAGCACTCGTTCCGGGGTCGGGCAACGTGCCGGCGGCCCCGAAACCCCCGGCCTGGCCGTCAGTCGTCTCCGGGGCGCCGCGGCAGCGGAGCCGGCGAGCCGACCTTGAGCAGCCCGAGATCGAACCCCTTGGCCACGGCCCCGGCCCGGTCCGGGGCGTCGAGGGCCTCCATGATCGCCGCGACGTGGGCCCGTGCCGTCCGCTCGGAGATGCCCATCAGCCGCCCGATCTCGGCATTGGTGTGGCCGTGGCGGAGGAAGCCGAGCACCTCGAGTTCCCGGGGCGAGAGCAGCCCGCCCGCCGGACGCCCGCCGGCGAACCGCTCGACGGCGCTGCCGATCATCCGGTTGCCCTGATACACGCCGCGGATCGCCGCCGTGAGTTCGTCGTGCCTCACCGTCTTGGTCATGTAGCCGGCGGCGCCGGCGTTGAGGGCGCAGTGCAGATCCTCGGCGGCCTCGGAGCTCGTGAGCATCAGCACCCGGGCGCCCGGATCGAGGTCGCGAAGCTTCCGCAGTGTCTCGATGCCGTCCATGCCGCTCATGCTGATGTCGAGCAGGCAGACGTCGGGGCGGAGCGTGGCCCAGAGCCGCAGGGCCGTCGGCCCGTCGTCGGCCTGGCCCACCACGGTGAAGTCACCGCTCATGGCCAGCAGGTTGGCGAGCCCCGCCCGCATCACGGGATGGTCGTCGACGAGGAGCAGGCGGATCGGCGACGCCGTGGGACGATTCATGCCAGGGGAGCCCTCCCGTCCGCGGCCGCCGGGGCGAGCGCCGGCGCG
>JBIIMU010000117.1:0-7232 GCA_044337845.1 Pirellulales bacterium
GCGAGGGCCTCGACCTTGCGTCGATCCGACTCGATCGCCTCGCTCACCTCCGCGAACGACCCGAACCCGGTCGTCACGCTGGGGATCGCGAACGCCGCCTCATCCTCCGTTGGAGCGGCGCCGGCGACCGGCTCGGCGGCCGACGACGCGACCGCGGCGACGAGCATCGCCATGCCTGCCACGGCGCGGGCTACGGTCCGAGGCATCGTCCTCGTGGTCCTCGCGAGAGCCGCGCGTTCCTTTCCCAGTCTGCCGAACCGGCAAAACCCTGGGGATGCGAACGCTCGTCGCAAACGTCTTCAACCCTGTGATCGGCAGGGTCGGCAGACCGCTGCATGAGAAAGCCTGCCGACGAGCCCGGCATCGCGACACCTGGCCGGGCGGGCCTGCTGCGCGGGTCAGGCAGCGGGGGTCTGGGCGACGGGGCGCGGGCCGGCGGAGACGGGTCGCCTGGCGGGGTCGGGCGAGATGGGGGGAGTCGCCGGCAGCCGGACGGTGACCGTGGTGCCCTCTCCGAGCCGGCTCTCGATGCCGATCGTTCCTCCGCACGACTCCGCGATCGACCGACAGATCGCCAGGCCGAGGCCGCCGCTCCGCCGGCCCGCCCCGTGCGTGCGGGCCGGGTCGGCCTTGAAGAACCGGTCGAACACGTGCGCGAGATCGCGGGAAGCGATGCCGGTGCCGGTGTCCTGCACCGTGAGGGTGGCGGCGTCGATCGCGGCGCCGACCCGCACGTCGATCCGCCCTCCGGGCGGCGTGAAGCGGATCGCGTTGTCGAGCAGGTTGCTCACGAGCCTGCGAAGCTCGACGGGATCGCCGCGGGCGGCGGTCGGCCCGGCGGCATCGACCGACATCGTGATGCCGCGATCCTCGGCCGCGCCGGAGAACATCGCGACGGCCTGGTCGGCGATGGCGGCGAGGTCGGTCGTCGTTCGCGAGGTCGCCTTGGGCGAGCCCCCGGTCTCCGCCAGCACGAGCAGGTCGTTGGCGACCTTCGACAGGTGCCGCGCGGCCTCGAGCATGTCACTGAGCGTGTCCTGCTGATCGGCCGGAAGGTCGTCGCGGGCGAGCGCGACCTCCATCGTGCCCTGGAGCGCGGCGAGCGGGCCCCGGAGCTCGTGGGCGGCGTCGGCGACGAACTGCTCCTGCCGATCCACGTGCCGGGCCACCGCGTCGAGGAGGCCGTTGATCGTGCCCGCGAGCAGGTCGAGCTCGTCGCGGGTGCCGCGGACCGGGAGACGGTCGCCGAGCCGCGCCGGGCTCAGCCGACCCGCCGTCTGGAGCATGCTGCGGACCGGTTTGGTCGCCCGCTCGGCGAGCCACCAGGCCACCACGGGGGCGAGCAGCGACATCGCGGCGCCGAGACCCGTCAGCAGGAGGATCAGCCGCCGGAGGCTCGATTCGAGCCCGGTCGTGTAAGTGCCCACCCGCACCAGGTAGCTGACGCCGGTGCTGAGATCGACCCGGACCCGCACGTAGCGATACCGGCCGACCCGGCGGACGGTCTCGGGCTGGTCCAGTTCGGCCGGCGGATAGTGCGCGATCTCGTCCGGGCAGTGGTCGCTCTGCCAGATCGTCCGTCCGTCGGCGGTGAGCAGGTGGACGAACCAGCCGCGCTCCGTGTTCGTCTCCTCCTTGCGGCGGATGGCCGCCACGATCGAGGCCTCGTCGCCGCCGAACTCGTGGATCGCGAGGGCGGCCTCCTTCGCCGCGCCGCGGAGCTCCGCGTCGGCCTGCGAGAAGAGCATGCTGCGGCCGCCGTACTCCACCGCGATCAGCATCAGGGCGGACAGCAGGATCACGACCGCCGCGTTCCAGGCCGTGAGCTGCGTCCGCAGCGGGAGCCTGCGGAGCAGGTCAGTCGGGCGCCAGCGCATAGCCGCGTCCCCGGACCGTGCGGATGAGCGAGCCGTCGCGACCCCGGTCGATCTTGCCGCGCAGCCGGTTGATGTGGACCTCGATCACGTTCGTCGGGCCGTCCCAGTCGAAGCCCCACACGTGCTCGCAGAGCATCTTCCGGGTGACCACCTGACCCTGGAAGCGCACGAGGAGTTCCAGGATGTTGAACTCCGTGGGCGTGAGGTCGATACCGCGGCCGTCGAGCGAGGCCTTGCGATTGGCGAGGCTCAGGTGCAGCCCGCCCGCGGTCATCGTCGGCGACGGCTTGTCGCCGGCCCGACGGTGCACGGCCTCGATGCGGGCGAGGAGTTCGTCCATGTCGAACGGCTTGACGAGGTAGTCGTCGGCGCCGGCCTCGAAGGCCTGCACCTTCTCCGCCACGAGGCCCTTGGCGGTGAGCACGATGACCGGCGTGCGGACGCCGTGCGCCCGCGCTCTCCGGAGCACGGCGAGCCCGTCCTCGCCGGGCAGCATGAGGTCGAGGATGACCAGATCGCTGGCGAGCAACGGCTCGTCCCCGGCCGCCGAGCCGTTGTCGATCCAGCGGCACTCGTGGCCCGCTTCCGCCACCGCCGCGGTCACGGCCTTGGCGATGATCGGATCATCCTCGACGATGGCGACCTGCATGGGATGGGCTCGCGAAGGGACGGCCGGCCGCGCCGGACCCCTCGAGGATACCGCGCCGCGGTGCCTACTCCCACTCGATGGTCGCCGGCGGCTTCGAGGAGATGTCGTACACCACCCGGTTCACACCACGCACCTCGTTGATCACCCGGGTGGAGATCCGGGCCAGCACGTCGTAGGGGAGGTGGCTCCAGTCGGCCGTCATGAAGTCCTCGGTCTCGACGGCCCGCACGGCGAGCGTGTCGTCGTAGGTCCGGGCATCGCCCATCACGCCCACGCTCTGCACCGGCAGGAGCACCGCGAAGGCCTGTGAGACCCGGCGCATCAGGCCCGCCCGATCGAGCTCCTCCAGCACGATCGTGTCGGCGGCCCGGAGGGTGTCGAGCCGCGGCTTGGTCACCGCCCCGAGGCAGCGGACGGCGAGGCCGGGCCCCGGGAACGGGTGCCGCCAGACGATCCGCTCGGGCAGCCCCAGCTGCAGGCCGAGCTGCCGCACCTCGTCCTTGAACAGGTCGCGAAGCGGCTCGATGAGCTGAAACTGGAGATCGTCGGGGAGGCCGCCCACGTTGTGGTGCAGCTTGATCGTCGCCGCGGGGCCGTCGGCCGCCGCCCCGCTCTCGATCACGTCGGGATAGAGCGTGCCCTGGGCCAGGAAGGCTGCGTCCTCGATCTTCGCGGCCTCGGCGGCGAAGCAGTCGACGAACGCCTTGCCGATCCGCCGTCGCTTCTCCTGGGGGTCGGTCACGCCGGCGAGCACGCCCAGGAATCGATCCTCCGCCCGCACCACGTGCAGGTCGGTCTTGAAGTGGCCGGTGAACTCGTCGATCACCGCCTCGGCCTCGCCCGCCCGCAGCAGGCCGTTGTCGACGAGGATGCAGGACAGGCGGTCGCCGATCGCCCGGCTGAGCAGGGCCGCCACGACGGCGGAGTCGACGCCGCCGGACAGCCCGCAGATCACGCGGCCCGAGCCCACGCGGCGGCGCACGTCGTCGATGGTGGCGGCGGCGAAGTCGTCGAGACGCCACGCCCCCGTGCAGCCACAGCCGCGGGTCAGGAAGTTGCCGAGTATCGCGCCGCCCGCGGGCGTGTGGGTGACCTCGGGATGGAACTGCAGCCCGAAGACCGGCAGCGACCGATGCCGCACGGCGGCGAAGGGGCAGGTGGCGGTGCGGGCCAGGGGCACGAACTCCTCGGCGATGCCGTCGACCTGGTCGCCGTGGCTCATCCAGACCTCGGTTCGCCGGGGCACGCCCTCGAAGAGCGCGTCGGCTTCGAGCACCTCGCACTCCGAGCGACCGTACTCCCGGGCGGTGGCCCGGCCGACCCGGCCGCCGAGTGCGTCGCAGGCGAGCTGCATGCCGTAGCAGATGCCGAGCACGGGGATGCCGAGCCGGAAGAGGCCGGGGTCGCAGCGGGGCGCCCCCGCCTCGTAGACGCTCGCCGGCCCGCCCGAGAGGATGATGCCGCGGGGTGCGAGCTCCTTGATCCGGGCGGCGGAAATGTCGTGCCGCACGATCTCGCAGTAGACCCGCTGCTCACGGACCCGCCGGGCGATCAGCTGGGCGTACTGCGAGCCGAAGTCGAGCACGAGCACCCGCTCCGCCTGCTGGGCGGCGGTGGCGGGCGTGGGGCGATGGTCGGGCGGGCCGGAGTCGCGTGGCATGCTGGCGGTGGGCCGGGAAAAGCCGCCCAGTATAGGGACATCGCCGCCGGTCCGCGACGGCGTCGTCCCGCCCGCCGCCGACCCCTGCTATAGTGCCCCGCCATGCTCATTCTGCTCACCAACGACGACGGCATTTTTGCCCCGGGGCTCGCCGCCATGGAGCGGCGGCTGCGGGAACTCGGCGACGTGCACGTGGTGGCTCCGTCGACCGAGCAGAGCGGTGTCGGCCATGCGATCACGTTCCTCACGCCCCTGACCGCCAAGGAGATCTTCGAGGGCGATCGCCGTCGGGGCTGGGCGGTCGACGGCAGCCCCGCCGACGCCGTGAAGCTCGGCATCGCGGAGTTCTGCCCGCGGAAGCCCGACCTGGTGGTGAGTGGCATCAACGCCGGGCTGAACGCCGGCATCAACGTGCTCTACTCGGGAACCGTGGCGGCGGCGGTCGAAGGGGCCTTCTTCGGGATCACGAGCGTCGCGGTGTCGCTCGAATGGGACGACCACCCGGACTACGCGCGGGCCGCGTCGATCGGCCTCGACGTGATCCGGGGGCTGCTCTCCCGACGGCCTGCCCCCGGCAGCCTGTTCAACGTGAACATCCCCACCCGGGCGCTCGCCGGCCGTCCGGAGCTTCGCGTTGTTCCGATGAGCGTGGCGCGGTATGGCGAGGCCTTCGAGCGGCGGGTCGATCCGCGGGGCCGGGCCTACTACTGGGCCACCAACGATCCGCCCCCTCCGCCGTCGCCGCAGGAGTCGGACGTGACCGCGCTGGCCGCCGGCGCCGTGACGCTCACGCCGCTCGACTACGATCTCACGCATCGCACCGGGCTCGACGACCTCGCGGCGGGCCGCTGGGAAATCGAGTAGCTGGGAGATCGCGTCGGCGGCGGCGGGCGTCAGGTGGCGTGCTTGAGGAATACGGCGACGCCGAGCACGACGGCGAGGATCAGGCCCACGCCGATCACGATCCAGAGCCCGAGCGGCAGCCCGAGCACGCCCGGCGGCCGTTTCCGCACCCGCCCCGGCGGCTTCGCCGGCTCGCCCGTCCTGGGCTGAGGAGGCGCCGCCCGCGGTTTGGCCGGGTCCACGAGCACGATGGGCGGTTCGCCGCCGGCGGCCGCGGCCGGCGCTCGGCCGAGGTTGCCCGAACTGCCGACCCCCGGGGCCGGTGCGTTCGGAAAGATCCCGCTCGAGCCGCTGCCCGGGCCGCTCCGCGTCACCGTGATGCCCGTGGGGTCGGTGGTGGTCGCCACCGCCCGCCGCGGCAGCTGGCGGCGCGGCCCCTCGGCTCGGCGGGGCCCCGCCTGGTCCGTCGACGCGAGCCAGGCCGCGAGGGCGTCGGCCACCTCCTGCGCCGACTGCGGCCGGCCCGCCGGATCCTTCTGCAGCATGCGGAAGTACAGGTCGGCGATCGCGATCGGCACGTCGGGCCGCTGCTCGAGGAGGTTCGGCGGCGGCTTGTTGAGGTGGGCCTGCATCCGCGCCGCGGCGTTGCCCTGCGCGAAGGGCGCCTTGCCGGCCAGCAGGTAGTAGAGCGTGCAGCCGAGGGCGTAGATGTCGCTGCGGCGTTCGGCGCGGTGGCTGTCGGTCGCCTGCTCGGGGGCCAGGTAGTCGGCGGTGCCCAGCACCTTTTCGTCGTGCTCCCGGGTGAGCGACCCTTCTTCCTCGTCGTCCGCGACCGCGAGGGCCAGGCCGAGGTCGAGCACCTTGATCGTGCCCCGGGCGTCGAGCATCAGGTTGGCCGGCTTGACGTCCCGGTGCACGAGCCCCTCCTCGTGCGCGTGCTGCAGCCCCACGGCGGCCTGCCGGATGTAGTCGGCGGCCTCGCGGACCGGCAGCGGCCCCTCCCGCTTCACCTTGGCGTGCAGGTCGGTGCCCTCGACGTACTCCATCGCGATGAAGTGCACCGACCCTGCCGTATCGAGGTCGAAGGTGCGGACGATGTTGGGGTGGTTCAGCCGAGCCGCCAGCCGGGCCTCCTGCTCGAATCGGGCGAGGTACGACGTCTGCTCGACCCGCTTGAGCGGCAGCACCTTCACGGCCGCCTTGCTGCGGAGCGTGGCGTGCTCGGCCAGGTAGACGCTGCTCATGCCCCCGGCCCCGAGCAGCTTCAGGAGCCGGTACTTGCCCAGCGTGAACCCCTTGTAGCGGCCCTTGAGGAGCTGGTCGATCTGCCACCGGGTCAGCACCCCCGCGTCGACGAGCGCCGCCAGCATCGGCTCGGGGGGCGGTCCGGCATGCCCGACCCACGCCGCCACGAGCGGCGCCAGCTTCGCCTCCTCGACGAGTCCGCTGCGGCGGACGACGGCGAGAAAGTCGTCGACGGTCTGGACCGGAGCGGACATCGGGGCGGACTATGCTGAAGGAAGCCGAACGCGACCGACCGGATCGTACCCCAAAGATGGCCCTCCTGCTCTATTCCCGCCGCGGCTGCCACCTCTGTGAGACGGCGGAAGACCTGCTCGCGGCATGGCGCTGCGCCGTCGAGGTGATCGACGTGGATGCCGACGCGGCTGCCGCGGCGGCGTACGGTCACCGCGTGCCGGTGCTCGTCCGCGACGGCGCCGTGGTGATGGAGGGGAGGTTCGACGACGCGGGAATCGCCTGGCTGCTCGCGGGGCACGGGCCGCCGGCACCCGAGATCAGAGGCCCAGATTGAGGCCCCGCCGGGCCAGCTGGTCGGCGAGCGCGTGGGCCGAGTGGAAGACCTCGGCATCCCAGCCTGCGGCGCGGGCCGCCTCCACGTGGACGGGCAGGTCGTCGCAGAAGAAGATCCGCTCGACGGGGACTCCCGCCCGCGCCGCCGCCTGGTCGTAGATGCCCCGATCGGGCTTCACGGCCGACACCTCGTGGCTCAGCACCACCTCGCGGAAGCTTCGCGAGAGGACGGCGTAGCTCGAGGCCTCGAGCTGCCGCCAGTGTGGCGCGCAGGTGTTCGAGAGGATGCCGAGCGGGATGCCCGTGCGGCAGAGGGCCGCGACCACGGGCAGGATCGGCACGTTGAGACGGAACATGTCGCTGGCCGCGTCGGCGAGTGCGGCCACCGTGA
>JBIIMU010000119.1:0-7190 GCA_044337845.1 Pirellulales bacterium
ACGCGTGGCGCGGGGTTCTATCGGGGCATTCCGTAGCAAAGTCCGCCGGCGGCGAGCATGTCCCCGTCCGCCCGCGGCGCACTCCCGCCCCGGCATGACGCCCGGCGACGGGGCACGGGCGGCCCCCAGGCCACCGTAGATCACGCAGTTTTGCCGGCGGAATCGGCATGGGCGGGGGCCGCCCGGCTTCGCTAGTCTCTGAGGAGATCCCTTCACGGAGATGCCCGCCATGCGCGTCCTGATCGCGTCCCTGCTCTGCCTCGTCGGCCTCGCTGCCCCGTCCTTTGCCCAAGCACCGGCCAGGGTGCCGGCGGTGTTCGCAGCCTACGCCACCGAACTCGCCGAGCCGTGGAATCAGGTGATCCACGTCGCGCTCCAGGACGCCGAGAAGATGGGCCGCATCACCTATGCGTGGCAGGACAAGCTGGGCACGGCCGACGCGATGGCGGCAGGTCTCAACTCCGCCCTTGTCCGGCGCCCCGACGTCGTCGTCGCCGATGGCGTGGAGTCGCTCGGGGTCATCCGGGCGGCTGCCGCCGCCAACCCCGGCATTGCGTTTCTGGTGGGCACGTCGCAGCCGCCGGTCGCCCCGAACCTGTCCGTGTTCGACAGCAACCTTTCCGAGCCGGCCTACCTCTGCGGCGTCACGGCGGGCCGGCTGACGAAGACCGGCGTGGTGGGCGTGGTCGCCGGGAAGAGCGACGTGCAGGTGCATCGCGCGATCAACGCCTACATCCAGGGCGTGAAAGACACCAATCCGGCGGCGCGGGTGAAGGTCTCGTTCACGGGTTCGTGGTACGACCCTCCCCGGGCGAAGCAGGCCGCCCTGGAGCAGATCGCCGCCGGTGCCGACGTGATCTGGGCCGAGCGCGAGGGGGCGATCGCGGCCGCACGCGAGCGGGGCGTGCTGGCGTTCGGCAACCTCGTCGATCAGTCGGCCGAGGGGCCCGAGACCGTGCTGACCGGGCCGGTCTGGAGCATGACGCCGCTCATCGACCACGTCACCAAGTTGTCGGCAGCGGGCATGGTGCGGGCCGAAAACTACATCGATTTCTCAGCGCTCGCCCGCGGGGGCGCGGTGCTCGCCCCCTGGCACGGCTGGAACGACAAACTGCCCGCCGACGTGCTGGAGCTCGTGCGGCAGAAGCAGAATGCGATCAAGACGGGGGCGCTCGTGGTGGCCCCGAACGCGGATCGGCCGGCGGGCGACTGACCTCCGGCCTGCGGCTACTGGCGGCCGCGGGTCGCCGTCCGCACCAGGGCCCGGGCGGCCTCGGTCGCCTCGAGCTTGGCGTCGATCGCCTCGTCGCCGGTGGCGCGGGCGGTGGACACCGCATCGAGTTCGGCCCGGGCTGTCGTCGGGTCGAGTTTCTCGGCCGGCACCGCCCGCTGGGTGATCACGGTGACCAGGTCGTGGCTCACCTCGACGAAGCCACCCTCGACGAACAGCCGCCGGACGCCGTCGCCGGGGCTCCCCTGCTCGCCGATGATCCGCACCTCGCCCGCGCCGAGTCGGCCGATGAAGGGAGCGTGCCCCCGGCCCACGCCGCGGAGGCCATCGAACAGCGGGAGCGTCACCGACCGGGCCTGGGTGTCGAGGCTCGTCTGCTCGGGCGTGACGATCACGCACCGCACCCCGCCGGTCTGCTTCGTGTCTGCCATGGTCGTGTGGGTCACTCGGTGTGGCGGAGGGATCAGGCCTTGGCGGCCATCTTCTTGGCCTGCTCCTCGGCCTGCTCGATCGGGCCGACGTACATGAACGCCTGCTCGGGCAGGTGGTCCCACTTGCCGTCGGCGATCTCCTCGAAGGAGCGGATCGTGTCGTCGAGGCTCGTGATCTCACCGGGCTTGCCGGTGAAGACCTCGGCCACGAGGAACGGCTGCGAGAGGAACCGCTCCATGCGGCGGGCGCGGTGCACGACGAGCTTGTCCTCTTCCGAGAGCTCGTCGACGCCGAGGATCGCGATGATGTCCTGGAGTTCGCGATACCGCTGGAGCGTCCGCTGCACGCGGCGGGCGATCTTGTAGTGCCGCTCGCCCACGTACTGCGGGTCGAGAATGCGGCTCGACGAGGCGAGCGGATCGACGGCGGGATAGATGCCCTTCTCGGAGATCGACCGCTCCAGGTAGAGGAACGCGTCGAGGTTGCCGAACGCGGTGGCGGGGGCCGGGTCGGTCGGGTCGTCGGCGGGCACGTAGACGGCCTGCACGCTCGTGATGGCCCCCTTCGACGTGCTCGTGATCCGCTCCTGGAGGGCTCCCATCTCCGTGGCCAACGTCGGCTGGTAGCCCACGGCGCTCGGCATGCGGCCGAGCAGGGCGCTCACCTCGCTGCCCGCCTGCGAGAAGCGGAAGATGTTGTCCACGAACAAGAGCGTGTCGGCGCCGGTGGTGTCGCGGAAGTACTCGGCCATCGTGAGGGCCGAGAGAGCCACGCGGAGACGGGCTCCCGGCGGCTCGTTCATCTGGCCGAACACCATGCACGTCTGCTCGATCACGCTGCGGCCGGTGTCGCCGATCTTGGCCTCCTGCATCTCGAGCCAGAGGTCGGTGCCCTCGCGGGTCCGCTCGCCGACACCGGCGAACACGGAGTAGCCGCCGTGGGCCGAGGCGATGCGGGCGATGAGCTCGGTGAGGATCACCGTCTTGCCGAGGCCGGCACCGCCGAACAGGCCGGCCTTGCCGCCGCGGACGAACGGCGTGAGGAGGTCGATCACCTTGATGCCGGTCTCGAAGAGTTCCGTCTTCGTGGTGAGATCCTTCACGGCGGGCGGGTCGCGGTGGATCGGCCACCGCTCCTGGCTCTCCACCGGCCCGCGGCCGTCGATCGGCTCGCCGAGCAGGTTGAACACGCGGCCGAGCGTGCCCTTGCCGACCGGCACGGAGAGCGGGCCGCCGGTGTCGACCACCTCGGCACCGCGGGTCAGGCCGTCCGTCGAGCCGAGGGCCACGCAGCGAACCTTGCCGCCGCCGAGGTGCTGCTGCACCTCGCCGACGAGATGGAGGTCGATGCCCTTGTTCGCACTGTCGATCCGGACGGCGTTGTAGATCGCCGGGATCGAGTTCTCCGGGAACTCGACGTCGAACGTGGAGCCGATGACCTGGGTGATGCTGCCGTTTGCCATTGCTGTGTCAGCCTGTCTCGAGAGGAAAGTGTGAATCAGGATTGGTTCGTGAATCGGTCGGTGTGCTGTTGTCTTCGGTCGTCGGCGATCAGCGGCCGAAGGTCCGCTGCATCGACGGGAATGCGGATGGCATCGGGACCGGCGTCCCTTACTTTTTGAGCGCCTCCACGCCGCCGAGGATCTCCATGATCTCGCCCGTAATCTGCGACTGGCGCGCCCGGTTGTACTGCCGGGACAGGCTCTTGATCAGGCCGCCGGCGTTCTCGGTGGCGGCCTTCATGGCCACCATCCGGGCCACCTGCTCGCTGACGGCCGCGTCGAGGAAGCACTTGAAGAGCCGCGACAGGAAACTCGCCGGAAGGATCTCCTCGAGAATGCTCGCGGCCGACGGGTAGAAGGCGTACTCGTCGCTGGCGAGTTTGGCCTTCGTGGCGGCGCCCGACGCCTGCGGCGGCGCGAGCGGCAGGAGGGTCTCGGTCACCGCCTCCTGCTTCGCGATCGAGTGGAACCGCGTGTAGACGACGTCGAGGCGGTCGATGTCGCCGGCCGAGTAGGCATCGAGATAGGCCCGCCCGATCGGGGCCACCGCGGCGAACTCGGGCTTGTCCTCGAACTGCGTGTACCGCTCGGCGACGTCGACTCCCCGGAACCGCAGGGCGGAGATGCCCCGCTTTCCCGACACGCTCACGTGCGCCGGCACCTGCTCGCTCTTCCACTGGCCGAGGAGGGCGACCGACTGCCGCACGATGTTGGAGTTGTAGCCGCCGCAGAGGCCGCGATTGCCGGTGAGCACCAGCACGGCCGTCTTCTTCGCGGGCCGGATCTCCAGCAGCGGATGGGCCACATCGGCCCCCACCGCGGCGATGTTCTCGAGGATCTTCGCCAGGTGCTTGGTGTAGTCCCGCGCGGCGATGGAGCGATCCATCGCCTTCTTGAACCGCGCGGTGGCGATGAGTTCCATCGTCCGCGTGATCTTGCGGATGTTCTTCACCGACTTGCGGCGGCGGTCGAGTGCCCGGGCTTTTGCCATGATGTGCGACTTTCAGCGTGCGGCTGCGGAACCCCGAACCCTAGCGAGCCCCGGCGAGCTGCTTCGCGCCGCCGACCTTGGCGGCCCGCTGCCGCTTGTACTCGGCGATCGCGGCCTCGAGCTGCCGCTCGCTCTCGGCATCGAGTTCCTTCGACTCGTCGATCCGCTTGCGGAGTTCCGGCACCTGGTCGCGGACGAACGTCAGGAACCCCTTCTCCCAGTCGGCCACGTCCTCGCGCTTGACGTCGTCGAGGTGGCCGCGGGTGCCCGCGTAGATGCTCATCACCTGGTCCACCACGTCCATCGGGGCGAACTGGCCCTGCTTGAGCAGTTCGACCATCCGGTAGCCGCGGTCGAGCCGCTGCTGGGTGGCGGCGTCGAGGTCGGTGCCGAGCTGGGCGAACGCCTCGAGCTCGCGGAAGCTCGCGAGGTCGAGCCGGAGGCCGCCGGCCACCTTCTTCATGGCCTTCGTCTGCGCGGCACCACCCACGCGCGACACCGAGATGCCGGCGTTCATGGCGGGCCGCTGGCCCGCGAAGAAGAGGTCGGGCTGGAGGTAGATCTGGCCGTCGGTGATCGAGATCACGTTGGTGGGGATGTAGGCCGACACCTCGCCCTCGAGCGTCTCGATGATCGGCAGGCTCGTGAGCGAGCCGCCGCCGAGTTCCTTCGAGAGCTTGGCCGACCGCTCCAGGAGCCGGCTGTGGGCGTAGAACACGTCGCCCGGGTAGGCCTCGCGTCCCGGCGGCCGCCGCATCAAGAGCGACAGCTGGCGGTAGGCGGTGGCCTGCTTCGAGAGATCGTCGTACACGATCAGGGCGTGCTGGCCGTTGTACATGAAGTGCTCGGCCATCGCGGTGCCGGAGTACGGGGCGATGTACTGCAGCGGGGCCGCGGTGCTGGCGCCGGAGACGATCACCGTCGTGTAGTCCATCGCGCCCTCCTTGCGGAGCGTGTCGATGGCCACGGCGACCGACGAATCCTTCTGGCCGACGGCGACGTAGAAGCACTTCACGCCGCTGTTCTTCTGGTTGATGATCGCGTCGATGCCGATCGCGGTCTTGCCGGTCTTGCGGTCGCCGATGATGAGCTCGCGCTGGCCGCGGCCGATCGGCGTCATGGCGTCGACGGCCTTGATGCCCGTCTGCAGCGGCTCACGGACCGGAGATCGTTCGGCGACACCCGGCGCGAGGGTCTCCACCGGGCGGCGAAGGTCGGTGACCACGGGGCCCTTGCCGTCGAGCGGGTTGCCCAGCGGGTCGAGCACGCGGCCGACCACCGCGTCGCCCACCGGCACCGAGAGCAGCCGGCCGGTGCTCTTCACCTCGTCGCCTTCGGTGACCTTGAGGTAGTCGCCGAGGATGATCACGCCGACCGAGTTTTCCTCGAGGTTGAACGCGAGGCCGGTGATGCCGCCGGGAAACTCGACCATTTCGCCGGCCATCACGCCGGACAGCCCCCAGACGCGGGCGATGCCGTCGCCCACTTCGAGGACGCGGCCGACCTCGCGGACGTCGATGCCCGACTGGTAGCGGGAGATCTCCTCGCGGAGGACGGATGCGATTTCGTCGGTCAGGTGTGCCATGAGTATTCCCCGTTCTGGATGGCGTGGACGTTTCGTTCGTGGAGACGGCCGCCGAGACGGGCGAGGCCCGTGGCGACCGACTGGTCGTAGATGGTGTCGCCGACGCGGACGATCAGGCCGCCGATGATCGCGGGATCGACCGCGAACGACGGCACGAGCGCGGCCGACAGGGCCTTCTCGGTCTCGGCGACGATGCGGGCCTGCTCGGTGGCGTCGAGCGGCACGGCCGTCGTGAACGTGGCCTGCTTGCGGCCGTCGCGCTCGTCGGCAAGCCGTTCGGCGGCGTCGACCACGGCTCCGAGCATGCCCAGACGCCCGTGCCGGGCGAGCACGTGCAGGGCGTTGGCGGTCGTCGGCTTCAGCCGGCCGCCCGCGAGCCTGTCGATGATCCGGTCCTTCTCCTCCGCGGCGATCTTCGGCGACGAGAACACGACCACCGCCTCCGGCACCTTGGGCAGCACCTCGCGGGCGAGCTGGCCGAGTTCACCGAGCACCTCGCGGCGGCAGCCCGCGGCGTCGGCGGCTTCGACGATCGCCTGCGCGTAGATCTTCGCCACGCGGTCGGCGGCGATGTCGATGTGGCCGGTCGTCTTGCTGGTGGTGGTCATGCTCGTGTGGTCCGGGTCCGGTCGGCTGCCCCGATCGTGGCTCAGTTGACGCTCGGTCGGCTGGACAGTCCCGCGACCGACTCGCGGACCAGGCGGGCCTGCTCGTCGGGCCCGAGCCGCTCACGGAGGAACTTCCCGGCCACCTCGACCGCCAGATGGCCGGCCTTCTCCGCGATCTGCGAGAGCGCGTCGTCCTTGGCGAGCCCGATTTCGTGCTTGGCCCGGTTCCGCTCGTCTTCGGCGGCCTTGCGGGCCTCCGCCACGATCGACTGCTTCGTGCTCTCCGCGTCGCGGCGGGCCTCCTCGAGCATGCCGCGGACCTCTTCCGAAGCCTCGGCCAGCCGCCGCTCGTACGACACCAGCATCCGCTTGGCTTCCTCGTTGGCGGCCTTGGTCTCCGCGATCTGCCGGGCGATGCCTTCCTCCCGCTTCTCGAGCCCCTGCATGATCGGCTTCCAGGCAAACTTGGTCAGCAGGCCCAGGAGCGCGAGAAACACCGCGAACGACCAGACCGCGAGGTCGGTCTGGAACCAGGCCGGGCTCTCGAAGTCTTTCTGTGCGACGCCCGCTGGGGCATTGTGACCGATCTCCGGCTGGTGGCCGTGGCCGTCGCCGCTGGCAACCGCCACGGCGGACGGGGCGATGTGGCTCGGGAGCGGGGCCAGACCCGACGCGAGCATGGCGGCGAGAACGCAGACTACGGCGAGGCGGCGAGGGGCGATCACGGCGAAGCTCCAACGATTCGGACGAAGACCACGGAAATCATTCGGCACACCGCCCCGCCCTCGCGTGGCCCAGGCCACGACCTCGAGCGCCGGCGGCGCCGGCCCGACGCGACGGGG